>CAXGBX010000161.1:0-5642 GCA_964008195.1 uncultured Flavobacteriaceae bacterium | reverse complement strand
GAAATCAGGAAGGTCTTCTGCGCACATTGATGATTAGAACAGCTTCTACAGGTGAAATCATGATCCTCGTTCAGTTCTATGAGGATGATAAAAAGAAACGGGAGTTACTGCTAAATGCAATTGCTGAAAAGTTTCCTGAAATCACCTCCCTTCAATATGTTGTAAATAATAAAGCGAATGATACAATTTATGATCAAGAGGTAATCTGCTTTAAGGGTCGGGATCATATTTTTGAGGAAATGGAAGGTCTTAAATTCAAGATCAATGCCAAATCATTTTATCAAACCAATTCAGAACAAGCTTATAATCTTTATAAAATCACAAGGGATTATGCTAATCTTAAAGGTGATGAACTAGTTTATGATCTTTACACAGGAACCGGAACAATTGCCCAATTTGTTGCGAAAAATGCCAAAAAAGTAATTGGTGTGGAAGCTGTTCCTGAAGCAATAAAAGATGCAAAGGAAAATGCTGAACGCAACAATATTGGTAATACTGAGTTCTATGTTGGTGACATGCGTAAGGTATTCACCCAAAATTTTATTAGCGAACATGGGCATCCAGATGTAATTATTACAGATCCTCCAAGAGACGGAATGCATAAAGACGTGGTAGCTCAAATAATTGGTATATTGCCGCAACGAATTGTGTATGTAAGTTGTAATTCTGCTACCCAGGCTCGCGATTTATCGTTACTGGATGAGCACTACAAAGTAACTAAAGTACAGGCGGTAGATATGTTCCCACAGACACATCATGTTGAGAATGTAGTATGTTTGGAAAAACGATAATTTAGGTAAATGAAAAAAGCTCACTATAAATATCTTCTTATTCTGGCAGTACTAGCGATACTTAGCTGCCAGAGAGATGATATATGCCCAGAATCTACTGCAACCACTCCATTATTGATTATACGATTTTATGATATTGAAAACCCTGAGGTGTTAAAAGCTCCTCAAAATCTTAGTATAAGGGCTGTAGATAGTGATAGTACAGATTTTGTGATCAATACTGGCGGGACCAACCCTGTACCCTATTTTAGATTTTCCAGGGATAGTATTGCCATTCCTTTAAAAACAACTGAAAACCTTACTGAATATGTCTTTACCTTAAATACAGAAAGCGGTGATAGCACTGCTACCAATAGTGGTTTGAGAGATACTATCAGTTTTACTTATGGCCGTCAGGAAGAATATATCAACCGGGCCTGTGCATATAAGATCACTTATGTGAGCTTAAAAGAGAATGTAAATGGTGGTCCCGATGGACCTAACTGGATTGAAGATGTCCAGATTCAGGAACCGAATATTGAAGATCAAAATCAATCGCATGTATCGATATTTTTCTAGCTTAATTTTACTTGTTTTTTTGAGCTTTTCGCTTTCTGCGCAGCAACAAGCATCTACCCAGGATACACTCAATTATAATGAGAAATATGGGATTAGGCTTGGAATTGATTTGGGCAAACCACTTCGAACTTTATTAGATGATAATTTCAGCGGATTTCAGATTGTGGGGGATTATCGTGCTTACAAGAACTTTTACGCCGCCGCAGAATTAGGAACCGAAAAGATCACTTTTGAAGGTGATAATATTATTACGATTACCAATGGAAGCTATATAAAACTGGGAGGAGATTATAACGCTTATGAAAACTGGCTGGATATGCAGAATGCTATCTTCGTTGGCGTGAGATATGGTTTTGCAACCTTTTCCCAAACTCTGGACAAATATAGAGTTTATACTTCTTCAGATTACTTTGGTCCTGATATAAGAGGGGAAGAAGACGATATTGAATCTACAGGATTAACCGCCAGTTGGGCTGAAGTTATGCTAGGAATCAAAGTTGAAGTACTAAAGAACCTATTCCTTACCGCCAATATTCAGCTAAAAAGAAGAATTGGACAAAACACTCCTGAAAATTTTGATAATCTTGCGATTCCAGGTTTTGGACGAACTTATGATAGTGGTGAGTTTGGAGCAGGATTTGGTTATTCTATCTCCTACTTGATTCCATTCTACAAAAAAGCAAGAGATTAATCTTGCTTATTTTTTTTCTTAGAACCTTCATATAAAACATATTTCAGTAGTCTGCCTTCTAAAGGGCCGTTATATAACTTGATCTTTCGCGAAGATCTTAGACCAACGCTTTTAATGGCATCAAAATTAGTAGCGATAAACCAAGCATGAGTACCAGGATAATTCTGTTTTAGAGTATCCCCTATCTTTCCGTAGAAATCTTCTATGTCTATCTCCAGACGTTCCCCATACGGCGGATTGAAAAGCATATGAAGATAACCTTCATTCTGTTTTTCGCTTTCAAAAAAGCTTTTTTGTTCAATTTCAATAAAGTCTGAAAGATTTGCATTTTTCACATTATCCTTGGCCTTCATTACTGCAGAAGGGGCTTTATCATATCCTTTTATCTTGAAATGGAAATTACGTACCTTTTTTAAAGCAGATTCCTCAATTTTCTCAAACAGATCTTCATCCCAATCATTCCACTTTTCAAAAGCAAATTCTTTTCTATTTAAGTTTGGAGGGATATTACAAGCGATCATTGCCGCTTCAATGGGAATAGTGCCACTACCACACATAGGATCCAGAAAATCACATTGCCCGTCCCAACCAGACATTAAAAGCATACCTGCAGCCAGGACTTCGTTGATCGGAGCGATATTGGTGGCAGTTCTATAACCTCTTTTATGCAAAGAATCTCCAGAACTATCAAATGATACGTTACAGAAGTTCTTTTCAATGTGGATATTGATTCGCAGGTCTGGAAAATCAAGATCCACATCCGGCCTTTTTCCAAATTTCTCTCTAAATCTATCTACAATCGCATCCTTACTTTTCAAAGCTACGTATTGAGAATGAGTGAAAATGTCTGAATGAACTGCAGAATCTATGGCTAGACTTCCATCATCAGCCAGAAATTTTTCCCAGGGTAATTTCTTTATATTATCGTATAATTCCTGTTCAGAATTTACGCGGAAACTCTCATATGGTTTCAGAATTTTTATAGCGGTTCGCAAACAAAGGTTGGCTTTGTACATAAAACCTTTATCCCCAACAAAACTAACCATTCGGTTACCTTCTTTAATATCCATTGCACCTAAGTCCAACAGCTCTTTCGCCAGTATTGACTCAAAACCGTAAAGGGTCTTGGCAATCATTCTATAGTTATCCATAATCCTTCTTTAAAGAACCGCAAAAATAAGTTAATTTTGTCCGAATCTATAATTATTAAAGGATAGTTCATCATTTGCATGCATCTGTTCTAAAACACCAACCAACAATACTTTGCTTACAGATCTATACATTTATATACTTCCAATTCTTGCGGTAATTGCAGGTTACATTATATCACTTTTTCTAAAACCAGGGAGCTCCTCTGGTTTTAAGCTTTTACTGGCTTTTAGTGGAGCATACCTATTGGCGGTCACCGTCCTGGAGTTACTCCCAGACGTGTATCGTCAACCAGATTCAGGTATCGGAGTCTTTATCATGCTTGGCCTGTTATTACAGATCATACTCGAATTTCTTTCAAAAGGAGTAGAACATGGACACTTACATTCACATGAAAATACCAATAAATTCCCGATACTATTATTGGTAAGCCTTAGCTTACATTCCTTACTTGAAGGCTTTCCGCTAGATAATGATAATCATTTGTTACACGGCGTAGTAATTCACAAAATTCCCGTTGCAGCAATCCTCTCTGTTTTTCTGATTCAAAGTAAACTAAGCAAGTCGAAAGTCTTTTTATTTCTAGCATTCTTTGCTTTAATGACGCCACTTGGAAGCTGGCTCAGAAACAACATCACTTTTATTTCTGAATATGGAGCTTATATAAATGCAATTGTGATTGGTATTTTTCTTCATATCTCTACAACCATTTTGTTCGAATCTTCAAAGAATCATTCTTTTAATGCTTCCAAATTAGGGGTGATCGTTCTTGGTATTCTTCTAGCTTACTATATATAATATGTTTAGCCAGGAAGAATCGAAAAAAATACGGCAGGAGTTCTGGACAAGCTTCGGAAAAGAATATCCTCAAAAATGGTTGTTATATAATACAAAAATGAAAGAATTTCAGTTGAAATTTACATTTAACCGACAGTTTGCAGCAGTATCGATGGACATTTCAGATCCAGATGAATTTATTCAGAATTATTATTTTGAGAAGTTAATATCTTTGAAAACTGTTCTATCTGAAACCTATCTTCCGGAAATTATTTTTGACGCAGAATATTTCTTGCCAGAAGGAAAAACTATTTCAAGGATTTTTGTCATTTTAGAAGATGTAAATATCCATAACCGGAAAGACTGGCCGCAGGTAAAACAATTTCTAGCAAAAAATATGATGAAACTGGAAGAGTTCTTTGATGATTTTGAGGACTTTATTAAAGCATAATTACATGATGGATATTTTTAGTCTATTTAGTTTCATCATGCTTATTGCCTAATCGTCTTATTATAGAATTAATTCAACAGAAACCTACCCCAAAACGCATGAATAGGTAGCATAAATCCGGAAATTCATAAAAATTAGGAATTATGGGTTTTGGATGAAAAAATCAAACTGAGATTAAAATTAGTAGATTCTCCCTGCTTTGAGAACGATAATCACTAAGCAGATAAAGTTGGTTAACGAAGTTAAAACTAATTATTACCCTATATTAATAACTTAAATCGATTTTTTTCAGCTATAAATTAAAGTCTGGTTTTTCTTTTTGAATTGCCAGCGTTCCTTCAGGTACTGTTATTGTCTGAAAAGGGATGTTATTAAATATACCTTCAGTTATTTCAATCATTTCAGGGAATTCAGTGCCTTCATATTCGGTTTCACCGGTAATCCTATAATATGTACCAGTAAAAGTTCCGCTAATGGTGGTCTCAGATGATTCTGTAATGGTGATTTTTATATCCGGCTCCGAATCAAAATCAGGTATATCTGCATAGTTTCCATACCAGAAATCATTACTAAATCCAAAATAGAAAAACATTAGTGCAAAATCTCCAGTATAAACCTGAGGAGTCATTCTTCCACTATAGCTACCTCTATCAGAAGTTGCTAAGACCAATTTTCTCTTCATACCCGTAGCTGTGATATCAAATCTTTGTCCGCCCTGATCGGGTACAACGGTAAGTTGTGCAGTTATATCATTTGCTTCCCAGTCCATATCGCCAAATTTTGCTTTCATGTACGAGCTACCACTAGGTTCATTATCATTCTCGTTGACACTATCGGAGCTACAGGATATAGAAAACAAGATAATTAGTAGGTATAATGCTTTTGAAAAATACGATTTCATAAATAATTTATTACGGTTAGACCTAATAAATATAATACATTATTTATTATAAATTATTAATTCTTTTAGATATAATAGATAAAATAATCAATGAAAAATTCCAACCTACCTATCAAGGGAGAAGGAGATTTACCCACTCCATAGTTGATTAGTAACTAGATTAAATTACAAAAAGCAGCTCTCGGGCTGCTTTTTATTTTTTAAATTTTTTTACCGTGGAAATTCTTTTAATGAAGATTATTCGTGTGACTTCCGGTCTTAACAATGGTACATAAAAAAACCCTTTATCAGTTGAGATAAAGGGTTTTCAAGAAGAAGGCGGCG
>CAXGBX010000160.1:0-5691 GCA_964008195.1 uncultured Flavobacteriaceae bacterium | reverse complement strand
CCTTTATCTCAACTGATAAAGGGTTTTTTTATGCCTACATCTGAAACTTTCAGCAAAATAAAGGAGTTTTAATATTTCGTTAAGGAATATTGGCAGGACTCTTGCGTTCTACCTACCGAAACTCTATTTAGTATCCCAAATACTAGCCTATAATCAAATTAATGAATTTAACCAATGCGTTTAATTGCGCACAAAATTGTTTATGTATGCTATTTAAAAATTTAAGTAGATTAGGATTATTACTAGGATTAATTTTATTTGTTTCCTGTTCTGAGGATGACAGTATGGAAGAAACAAATACGGGTGGAGAAACGAATGCTACAAGTGTTTATATTACAGATTCACCTGTTGATGAAACAAATGTTGAGGCTGTTTTTATTACCGTTTCTAAAATTAAAATCAATGGTAAAACTATTGAAGGCTTCAATAAAACAACTCTCGAAATAAGCAGTCTTACGCAGGGTCGCACCGAGTTATTAGGAGAGCTTGAACTGGAAGCTGGAATGACCTCTGATATTACTCTGATGCTTTCTGAAACAGATGCTTCAGAGAATGGACCTGGTAACTATGTTGTGACCAATGGAGGAGAGAAGGTAGAAATAGGATCTGCTTCTCAAATTAATGTAAATGACCAGGTAGAAATTATAGGTGATGCTCAAAACGAAGTTGTACTTGATTTCGATCTTCGTAAAAGTTTGAAGCAAGATGGTGAAAGTTATTCTTTTGTTTCTGAATCACAATTAGAAAACAGCATTAGAGCTGTAAACAGCATGAAGACGGGAATTGTAACTGGTAATGTTGATAACACTAGTGAAGCCGATGGAGATGTTGTAGTAGCTTATGCCTACAAAAAAGGTGAGTTTGAAGAATCTGAAACAAGTACAAATAGCGAAGGGGTAAACTTTTCAAATGCAGTAAGTAGTTCTGCGGTCTCCGGATCTAATGGAGAATTTGAAATTCACTTTCTAGAAGAAGGTGATTATGAATTACATTTCGCTTCTTATTCTGACGAAAACTCTGATGGAAAATTAGAATTCTCGGGCATGGTGGAAGCAGATACAGCTAGTAGTATTGATTTGAGCGGATTTACCGTAGAAGCTAATTCTGAAGTTAATCTTCAAATTTCCTTTACAGGTCTTTTAGGCTTGTAATAAGATAAAACCTGAAATTAAAAAGCCCCTTGCTAAAAGCAAGGGGCTTTTTTTTATGGAGTAGGAAGGTCACCTTCTCCTTTAATGGGTAATTTTGATTTCCCCATGAGGAATTTATCTACATGATGGGCGGCTTCACGCCCTTCAGAAATAGCCCAAACTATTAAAGACTGACCTCTTCTCATGTCTCCTGCTACAAAAATGTTTTTAACATTGGTTCGGTAATCTTTTTCTCCTTTTATATTGGTCCTGGAATCCAATTCAAGGCCTAATTTTTCGCTTAAAGTCTTTTCCGGACCTGTGAACCCTAGCGATAATAAAGCGAGATCACAAGGCCATTCTTTTTCAGAATCGGGGATCTCTTTTAATTCAGGTCTTTGCCCCGGTTTTCTTATCCATTCCACTTCAACTGTTTTTAGAGCCTTCAGTTTTCCCTGAGAATCTTTTACGAATTCTTTTGTTTGAATACTCCAGTTTCTTTTTACACCTTCTTCATGAGAAGAACTTGTGTTTAAGGTGAAAGGCCAGTAAGGCCAGGGGTTCTCTTTTGTTCTAGATTCCGCTGGAATTGGCAGGATCTCAAAATTGGTTACAGAAGTTGCTCCGTGTCTGTTGGATGTTCCAACACAATCAGAGCCTGTATCACCACCTCCAATAACAATAACATTTTTGCCCTTTGCATTCAACTTTTCTTTAACTTCATGCAAACCATCAACTGCCTCGTTATTGTGCTTTAAAAACTCCATCGCCTGTATCACACCTTCAGAATCTGCACCGGGAATTGGAAGCTCTCTTCTGGTAGTAGCACCGCCACAAAGAACTACGGCATCAAAATTTTTCAATTCCTCGACATCATAATTCTTACCAACTTCAACATTTGTTTTGAATTCTATGCCTTCAGCTTCCATTTGTTCTAAACGACGGTCAATAACTTTCTTTTCCATTTTAAAATCTGGAATTCCGTATCGTAGTAATCCGCCAATCTTTGCATCACGTTCAAAAACAGTTACATGGTGGCCTGCTCTGTTTAATTGCTGAGCAGCTGCCAGACCTGCCGGCCCTGAGCCAATAACTGCAGTTTTTTTACCAGTTCTGTGTGCAGGCGGTTCGGGCTTGATCCAGCCTTCTTTAAAACCTCGTTCCACAATATACTTCTCGATCATTTCTATGGCTACAGGCGGCTCTATAATGCCTAATACGCATGCCGATTCACATGGTGCAGGGCAGAGTCTTCCTGTAAACTCCGGAAAATTATTGGTGGCATGTAAAATTTTTAATGCTTTCTGCCACTCGTTTCGATAAACCGCATCATTAAAATCCGGGATTAGATTCCCCAGAGGGCAACCACTATGGCAAAACGGAATTCCGCAATCCATGCATCGTCCACCCTGTTTCTGCAGTTCTTCTGTTTTTAGTTCTTTATGAAATTCTTTATAATTCTTAACCCTTTCTTCGGGTTTGATATTTTCTTCCTGAATACGATCGTATTCTAAAAATCCTCTTATTTCACCCATTCCTATGCTGTTTTAAGATCTACCTGTTCTTCTTTTTGTTTTTCTGCTTCAATTTTCTGAAGCGCTTTTTTATACTCTGTAGGCATCACCTTTATAAATCCTTTTGAAGTCTGCTCCCAATCATTTAAAATTTCCCTAGCCACTTCACTTTCGGTATACTGATAATGATTCACGATAAGCTCTTCAAGTTCCTGTAAATTATCTTCAGAAGGTGCCTCCAGTTCTATCATTTCCATATTAAAGTTATTTCTGTCCAGATTATTCTCTAGGTCATATATATAGGCAATTCCACCGCTCATTCCGGCAGCAAAATTTCTACCTATTTCTCCAAGGATTACGGCAACGCCACCGGTCATATATTCACATCCATGGTCGCCAATTCCTTCAATTACGGCTTTGGCTCCAGAATTTCTAACACAGAAACGCTCTCCTCCAATACCGTTGATATATGCTTCACCCGTTACAGCTCCGTACAATGCAACATTCCCAATAATGATGTTTTCATTAGATTTAAAAGTTGCTTCTTTAGGCTTTCTAATCGAAAGAACTGCTCCAGAAAGTCCTTTTCCGAAGTAATCATTAGAATTACCTTCAATATTCAGGTTTAAACCCTTGGCAGCAAATGCTCCGAAACTTTGACCGGCAGATCCGTTAAAATTCAGCGTTAAAGTATTTTTTGGCAATCCTAAAGAGCCATGAATTTTAGAAATTTCATTACTAATGATAGTTCCGGTGGTTCGGTTTGTATTAGCTATAGGGTAACTAAGCGTGATTGGTTCTTTTCTATAAATTGCAGGGTGCGCCTGTCTCAAAATTTCAAAATCTAACACACCTTCAATATTATGCAGTTGTTTTTCAGTATTAGAAAGTGGTACGCCAGGCTTAATATTAGGTTTGTGCAGGATGTTAGAAAGGTCAATTCCCTGAGCTTTATAATGCTTAATAGCCCTGTTGGTATCCAGTTTTTGGGACTGGCCTACCATTTCCTTCATGCTTCTAAAACCTAATTGAGCCATGATCTCTCTTAATTCCTGTGCAATGAAATACATGAAATTAATTACATTTTCAGGAGTTCCTTTAAAATTCTTACGAAGCTCAGGATCCTGAGTAGCGATGCCCACAGGACAGGTATTAAGGTGACAGGCACGCATCATGATACAGCCGGTTGCCACAAGAGGAGCCGTGGAGAACCCAAATTCTTCTGCACCCAATAAACAGGCGATCGCAACATCACGACCTGTTTTTAATTGGCCATCACATTCTACTACAATTCTACTTCTTAGATTGTTCAGCAATAATGTTTGCTGTGCTTCTGCAACTCCAAGTTCCCATGGTAATCCCGCATGTCGCAGGGAGGTTAATGGAGAAGCTCCGGTCCCTCCATCATAGCCGGAAATAAGGACTACATCGGCCTTTGCTTTGGCCACACCGGCTGCAATAGTACCAACCCCAACTTTTGAAACCAGTTTTACATTGATACGCGCTTTGCGATTGGCATTTTTGAGGTCAAAGATTAATTGCGCCAAATCCTCAATAGAGTAAATATCATGGTGAGGAGGAGGAGAGATCAATCCAACATAAGGCGTAGAATTTCTCGTTTTCGCAATATCGGGATTAACTTTTGCACCGGGTAATTGTCCACCTTCCCCGGGTTTAGCTCCCTGAGCCATTTTTATCTGAATCTCACCTGCACTGGATAGATAGTCAATACTCACTCCAAATCTTCCTGAAGCTACCTGTTTAATTGCTGAATTTCTCCAGTTACCATTGATGTCTTTCTGAAAACGATCGGCATCTTCACCACCTTCACCAGAATTACTTTTTCCTTTAATTCTATTCATGGCAATAGCCAGGTTCTCATGAGCTTCTTTGCTGATTGATCCAAAAGACATAGCACCGGTCTTAAACCTTTTTACGATCTCTGTCCAGGGTTCAACTTCTTCAATTGGAACTGGATTAAGTTCCTTGAATTTGAACATTCCCCTTATCGTCATAAGCTTTTCATTCTGCTCATTGATGATATTGGAATATTCGGTATAGGTTTCGTATGAATTTTGTTTTACGGCCTGCTGAAGTTTTGCTACACTGGCAGGATTAAAAACGTGGCGTTCTCCATTTCTTCTCCAGCGGTAATCGCCACCCATTTCAAGATCGAGATCTGTTTCAGTTTCCGGCGGAAAGAACGCATGTTGATAACGCTTTTGAATTTCCTTTTCTACTTCATACAGCCCAATACCTTCAATTCTGGTAGGTGTATTGCAGAAATATTTATTGACGAATTTCTTATTCAGCCCCAAAATTTCAAAGATCTGCGATCCTCTATAAGAGAGAAGCGTAGAAATACCAATTTTGTTCATGATCTTCACGATCCCTTTTCCAATAGCGATATTGAAGTTTTCAACAGCTACTTCAGGATCTTCCACTGGAATCTCTTTTCTTTCTACCAGGTCATAGATCACTTCATTTACCATATAAGGATTAATGGCACTTGCACCATATCCAAATAAAGCCGCAAAATGATGTGGTTCTCTTGGCTCTGCAGATTCTATTACAATACCGAAAGAAGATCTCTTATTATGGTCCTTCGCTCTGTGGTGAACAAAGGAGCAGGCAAGCAAGGATGGAATTGGGGCCAATTTTGGATTTACATTCCTGTCTGAAAGTATGATCATATTACAGCCATCATCAACAGCATGTTTAATTTCAGTGATCATTTCCTCTAAACGATCTTCAAGGCCATTCATCCCTTTTTCAGCTTCATAAAGCATGGAAATAGACTTTGCCTTAAAGCCCGGGTAATCTATATATTTTATTTTGTCCAGATCCTCATTGGAAATAACAGGATTCTGAATTTTCAATTTTTTACACTGTTCAGGATTGAGGTAACCTATTTCAGCCCCCTCACAATCCATTATAATTAACGTTTCCCCCTTAATCCAGGTGGATAATCTTGCAGTTGAGGCCCAGGCCTTTATCGCAATCCGGTTTTGGATATTATTTTGTTTTGCCAGCGACTTTAACTCCCT
>CAXGBX010000159.1:0-5702 GCA_964008195.1 uncultured Flavobacteriaceae bacterium | reverse complement strand
AGGAATTATTTTCCTTGTTGATGCCAACAATCCTATGACCTTTATTTATATCACATCGATTGTACTTTTCGGTTTTCAATTTGCCATTGGAAATATTCAAACACTTTCCAGTGATCTACTTAAAGGACCGTCAGTTGGGACCCTTGCAGGTCTTGCAGGAACAGTCGCCGCAGTTTCGGTAATCATCATGAACTGGCTTATTCCGCAGATCACTGATATATCATACACACCCGCCTTTATTGTAATTGCAATTCTGGCACCACTGGCGGTGATATCAATCTATGTCTTGATAAGAACAATAGAACCAGTAGAACAAAAAACAAATTAAAATTTTAATAATAATTATAAATATTGATGTACTATGAATGAACCAAACCAAAAAATAGCGGTAATAACCGGAGCTACCGGTGGAATTGGATTTGCTGTAGCTAAAAGACTTGGCAAAGACGGTTATACTGTTATCCTGAATGGTATTCAGGACGACGAAGGAAACGATAGGATTGAAGAGCTTAAAAAAGAAGGCATCCAAGCAGAATATTATGGTTTTGATGTGACCAATGAAGATGCGGTAAGCTCCAATATCAAAAAGATAGGTGAAAAATACGGTAAAATTGATGCCGTGATCAATAACGCCGGTGGCCTGGGAGGAAGATCCAGATTTGAAGAAATGACTACAGAATTTTACAGATCTGTGATGGCATTGAACTTGGATTCAGCTTTCTTCGTTTCCAGGGCGGCAATTCCATTTTTGAAGAAGGGTGAGCACCCAACCATTATAAATTACACTTCCAATGCGGGCTGGAATGCGGGTGGTCCAGGTGCGGGTATATACGGTACTTCAAAAGCTGCGGTGCATACCTTGACCAGAGCACTGGCAAAAGATCTGGCCGAATATGGTATCAGGGTAAATGCAGTTTCTCCGGGAACCATTGATACTCCATTTCATTCGCAAATTAAGTCTACCAAGCCGGAAGTTTTTGCATCATGGAAGGACAATATTATGTTAGGACGTTTGGGACAACCGGAAGATGTAGCCTCTGTAGTATCATTTTTAGTAAGTAAAGACGCGGCTTTCTTAACAGCTGAAACCATCCAGGTAGGTGGCGGACAGGCACTTGGAATTTAAAAATTACGATAATGGGAAAATTAGAAGGTAAAATAGCCGTAGTAACTGGCGGTTCCAGAGACATTGGCCGTGAAATATCATTGAAGCTGGCTAAAGAAGGTGCTAAAGTCGTGGTAAATTATCTTCACTCTGAATCGCATGCAACTCAAACTGTAAACGATATAATATCCCTAGGGTCTGAAGCAATTGCAGTTCAAGCCGATATTTCAGTTCTTGAGGATATTAAAAGGTTGAGAGCAAAAACGGTAGAAGTTTTTGGTGACAGGGTTGATATTCTGGTAAATAATGCCGGAGGGCTTTTCGCCCGGAAAGGACTGAACGAGTTAACTGAAGATTTTTTTCATCAGGTCCTCGACGTTAATTTTAAATCAACTGTTTTTGTTACCCAGGAATTTCATTCCTTGATGAAAGAAGGGGCCTCTATTATTAACATTTCCTCCCAGGCAGCCAGGGATGGCGGAGGTCCTGGATCTTCATTATATGCTTCATCCAAAGGAGCGGTAAGCACCTTTACCCGATCTATGACTAAGGAATTAGGTCCTAAAGGAATTAGAGTCAATGCTATTTGTCCTGGAATGATAGGCACTAAATTCCACGATGATTTTACTAAGGATGAGGTAAGAAAGAAAGTTGCTGATAGTACTCCGCTAAGAAGGGAGGGGAATGCGAATGAAGTTGCAGACCTGGTTGCATATTTAGCTTCAAAAGAATCCTCATACATAACTGGAAGTAATATCGATATTAACGGAGGCCTTGCATTCAGTTAAAACAATTAAGTAATGAAAAGTATTGTAGCTTTTGGAGAAATGATGATGCGCTTGTCACCACCTGAACATTTGCGGTTTTTTCAGGCAAATGAATTTGAAGTCTCTTATAGCGGCGCCGAGTTTAATACACTTACATCTTTACAAAGGTGGGGGCTATCCACACAATTTGTTACCAAACTTCCTGATAACGACTTCGGAAATAAAGCTGTTTCTGAAATTTCAAGATATCAGGTGGGAAGTGATCATATCGTGAAAGGTGGAAATCGGCTCGGGATTTATTTTCTTGAAAAGGGCAGTGCAATACGCCATAGTAAAGTTATTTATGATCGTGCTGAAAGTGCCGTCGCACAAATTGAAGAAGGGGATATCAACTGGGAAAAGGCATTTGCTAATGCCAGTTGGTTTCACTGGTCTGGTATAACCCCGGGAATTTCTGCGGAAGCTGCGCGGGAATGTTTACTGGCTTGTAAAACAGCAAGAAAACTTGGGCTAAAAATTTCCTGTGACCTTAATTATAGATCGACTTTATGGAAATGGGGAAAACAACCCGATGAAGTACTTCCTGAAATGCTGGCGATCACCAATGTAATCCTTGGCGATCTGGCAACCTTAAATAAAATGTTAGGTAAAAGATCTATTGATCCAGATTACAGGAAAACGGAAACTTTGGATAAATTCTATGATGAAATTGTAGAGGCCTGCCCTGAGCTGGAATTTTTACCAACCACCTTGCGCTACTCAGAAAGTGCTTCCCATCAGAAAATTGGTGGTATTATGTACGCATTCGGAGAGTTGATTACTTCAGGCGTAAAAGAAATCCTTCCGGTAGTAGATCGCCTGGGAACGGGAGATGCGTTTATGGCAGGAATCTTATACGGATTAAATAAAAACCTGGATCATCAGGAGGTTCTTGATTTTGCGGTAGCAACCAGTGCCTATAAACATACGATGACCGGGGATATAAATATTGCTTCACTAGAAGAAGTGCATGCAATCATGAAAGGTGATCTTTCAGCATTAATTAAAAGATAATCAAACGATGGCCAAATTATCAAGACTTGAATTATACGACCTGATGGGATCTACCGGGTTAGTTCCACTATTTAGTCATTCAGACACTAAGATTTCTAAAAAAATCATTGATGCATGCTACCAGGGCGGAGCCAGGGTATTGGAGTTTACAGCCCGGTCGTATAATTCGCATACTGTGTTTGAAGAAATTTCGGGTTACATTAGGAATAAATACCCAGAGATGGCTATAGGAATTGGATCTATTACCGATGCCGCTTCAGCTTCGCTATATATTCAGCTTGGAGCCGATTTTATCGTAACTCCGGTATTCAGGGAAGATATTGCCATTGTATGTAACCGAAGAAAGATCGCATTTTTTCCAGGCTGTGGTTCGCTTACTGAAATTGCGCAGGCTGAAGAATATGGTTGCGAGATCGTAAAATTATTTCCGGGAGCTGTCTACGGTCCAGAATTCGTTAAAGCGATCAAAGGTCCGCAGCCCTGGACCAGTATAATGCCAACCGGAGGAGTTTCACCTATAAAGGATAGTCTTACAAAATGGTTTAAGGCCGGTTGTACTTGCGTGGGAATGGGTTCTAAATTAATAATGAAAGACAGTTCAGGGAATTTCGATTATGAAAAAATTGAAAGTACTACAAGAGACTGTCTTAAGATCATCAAGGAGTTAAAAACCAGTTAGGTTTTGATCTTTTTCAGTTTAAACCTGAAAATTTAGTTTTATGGAAAGACATTTTACATTAGGGGAATTCATTATAGAAAACCAGAAAGATTTTCCATATGCTAAGGGTGAGTTAAGTGCTTTACTAAGTTCTATAAAACTAGCCGGAAAACTGGTTAATCAGCAAATAAATAAGGCAGGCCTTGCAGAAATACTTGGTAAGATTGGAAAAGAGAATATTCAGGGAGAGTCTCAGGCCAAACTGGATGTGATTGCCAATGATATTTTTATTGATACTTTCAGAAATAGGGGAGAAGTATGTGGCCTTGGTTCCGAAGAACTTGAAGATTTTGTTGTTTTTGATGACGATATCCATCGGGACGCAAAATATATTATTCTTATAGATCCCCTGGATGGTTCCAGTAATATAGATGTAGACATCACGGTGGGTACTATTTTTAGTATCTATAGACGTGTTTCTGAAGTTGGAACCCCGGTAACTTCAGAAGATTTTCTGCAACCCGGGAATAACCAGGTAGCCGCCGGTTATATTATTTACGGCACTTCTACCATTCTGGTTTATACCAGTGGGAATGGGGTAAATGGTTTTACTTTCGATCCCGGGATTGGTTCTTTTTTCTTGTCACATCCTAATATAAAATTTCCGAAGAAAGGAAATACCTATTCCATCAATGAGGGAAATTATGTGCATTTTCCTGATGGTATTAAAAAGTATATCAAATGGGTTCAGGAACTGGACGAAAAGGAAAACAGACCGTTTACATCAAGGTACACCGGATCACTGGTAGCCGATTTCCATAGAAATATGCTTCTGGGCGGAATTTATCTCTATCCTGAGGGTACTACCTCTCCGCATGGTAAATTGAGATTGCTATATGAAAGCAATCCCATGGCTTTCCTAACGGAACAGGCCGGAGGAAAAGCAACCGATGGTTCTAAAAGGATTCTTGATATAAAACCAAAGGAATTGCACCAGAGGGTACCCTTAATTTGCGGAAACAGGGAAATGGTAGAGAAAGCAGAAAGCTTTTTGCAAAAAACTGAATTATAGATTGGTGTTGGGATTCTAAATCTTAGGAATATGGAAAAATCGGTCAGACTTCAGGATATTGCAGAATTACTTAACCTCTCCATAAGTACTGTCTCTAAGGCTCTTAATAATAGTTCTGAGATTAGTGCCAGGACAAAGGAAAAGGTAAAGGAGGTTGCAATTCTAAAACGCTATATTCCTAATAGCATGGCGCAGAACCTTAAGGGGAAAAAATCCAGGATTATTGGAGTAATCATTCCGGATATATTCAGCAATTTTTTTTCTGAAGCCTTACATGCTATAGAAAAGAAAGCGAATCAACGTGGATATTATACGATGATTTGCTTTTCTAACGGCTCGGTACAAAAAGAAACGGAATGTATAGAAAGGCTCATCAAATGTAGGGTAGATGGGATAATAATAGCGGTATCTAAAAAATCACTTTACAAAAAAATAAACCAGCACCTGGAAAGAACATGGGATTTTAAACTTCCCGTGGTCATGTTTGACTGTGTGGAAGACAATATTGTGTGTGATAAAGTAGGTCTTGATGAAACTTTTTTAGCCGAAGAAGCTACTATGAATCTATTTCAAGCCGGATATAGGAATATTGCTTTTTTTTCAAAAATGTCATGCAATAGATTTAACGAAGCACATAGGAATGGTTATTTGCAGGCTATAAAAAGAAAGAATTCTAAAGAGATTATGCTCAATCATCATGAGTCGTCACCTCAAAAATTACAGGATTTAATTCGTCTTGAAAAAATAGACGCTTTTTTAGTCACAGAAAGATCATCAGCTAATTTGATCGAGAATAGTTTTTTGGAGGCTGAAATCTCAATACCAGAGAATTTCTATATTCTCAGTTTGTCCAATCTGGAAAAGAAAGGGGGCTCTTTAAGTTCATTTGATAGCCTTGATAGAAAAGGAGCTGAGCAGGGAGATATAGCCGTAGACACCTTAATTGATAGAATTGAAGGAGTGCTCTCCGATGAGTTTTTGAAATTTGAATTAAAACCTCCCGTCATAAGAGGAAAAACCAATAAAATAGGAAGAGTTTCAGGGATC
>CAXGBX010000158.1:0-5766 GCA_964008195.1 uncultured Flavobacteriaceae bacterium | reverse complement strand
TTACGAGGCTATACGCGAGCTTTCCATATTAAAGGAAGCAGAAGATACCCCGCAAGAAAAAATTGAAGAAGTTGAAAAGCGTGTGGATGATTTGCAGAATGCCGATGTAATACCAAGTGAGATGGCCCAGATCAGAAACTTACATTGGTGGACCGTGGAATACGGACTTATTGGATCTCCTGAAAATCCTAAAATTTATGGAGCGGGGCTTTTGTCTTCGATTGGCGAAAGCAAATCCTGTATGACCGATTCCGTGAAAAAATTCCCTTATACCATTGAAGCGGCGAAAAAAGAATTTGATATCACTAAACCACAACCTCAGCTGTATGTAACCCCAGATTTTGCTCATTTGAGTTTCGTTCTGGAAGAATTTGCCAACAAAATGGCCTTGCGCAGGGGCGGTCTTCAGGGTATTCAAAAATTAATTGATTCAAAAAATTTGGGTACTATTGAATTTAGTACCGGAATTCAGGTTTCCGGAAATTTCTCTAAGGTGATTGAGCATGAAGGGAAACCAATTTATATACAAACCGAGGGCAAAACAGCACTTTCCACCAGGGAAAAGGAACTGGTAGGCCATGGAGTCTCAACTCATCCTGAAGGTTTTGGATCTCCCATAGGAAAACTTAAAGGAATAAATCTTGCCATTGAAGATATGAGTCCGCGAGATCTTAGGGCTTATGATATTTACGAAGGTGAAAATGTAAGTTTTGAATTTGAGGGTGGAATTAAAGTAGAAGGTGAAATAATTACCGGAACCAGAAACCTGCAAGGAAAAATTATTCTTATAAGTTTTAGAAACTGTAAAGTCACCTATAATGAAGAAATTTTGTTCCAGCCGGAATGGGGACAATATGATATGGCGGTAGGAAAAGAAATCATTTCTGCATTTGCAGGCCCTGCAGATCACGAGTCGTTTGATCTTATCACACACAAAACCTCATCTACTACCATTAAAAGTAAGAAAACGGCAGAAAAAGAGGAGCTTGAATCCCTTTATGAATCTGTAAGGAATATTAGAAATGGTGAAAACGCAAAACTCTCCCTGAATGCTGCTTTCGATATTCTAAAGAAAAGTCATAAGAAAGATTGGTTACTTTCTGTAGAAATATATGAATTAGCTCTGGGGAGCGACACTCAGCTCGCAAATGAAGTAAAAGCCAGACTATTAGAACTTAAAAAGGAAAGACCTGAGGTAAGCCACCTTATAGATGATGGTATAGAAATGACCGAAGAGAAAATGGTAACTCCCTAAAATTTAATTTTTTCTAAACTTTCTGAACTTGATACGGGCTGGCCTTCATATTCAAGCGTCCAGCCCATACTGCTAGTTAAGATATATATTTTCTGAAGCTCACTAATCAACCGGTTTTTTGCGTTCGATTTTAGTGTGGAATTTTCAATTTTTTCCTGAAGTCCTTCTTCTACACGCTCTTTTATCTTATTGTAATCTTCAGCTTCAAACTGATTGAGGTAATCCTGGGTAACATCATAATATTTTATATTAGGATTTATATTGATTTCCTCTTCCGGTATACTCTTAATTATAACACGTTTGGTTTCCTCATCCACCTTCACATCCAATTTACTCAAATCATAGGCAATGCTAACTTCGGCATTAACAACAATCAGGGCTTTCTTCCGAGCAGATAATACATCAAAATAGAAGCTTTTAGAGTTTTTATAGGTAAATACCTGTGAAAAACTACCTTCGGTCACTACAAGCTTTCCAACATTTCTAATTTGTTTCTGAATTAGTGCTGAATTCTCCAGTAAAGTTTCTCTATCATCGTTTTTTTGATCCCAGTACATAAATCCAAGAACAATAATTATCACCACTGAAATGGCTAATAAAATGTTTTTCATGAAAAATTCTTATTAAAATACGGAAAATAGGAAAAAAGGAAGAGGATCAGGGATTTTGAGAATCAAAAGAAAGTTAAATAATTTTATAAAAAACTAAAGGACGGCCCCACCCGTCCTCTAGTATATTCTAAAATCTACCCCAACAAATTTTAGAATACAAATCCTTAATAATTATCTTATTATTCAAGCTATACAAGAATAATTAATGATGCAATATATTCCAGATCTGCAGAGTAAAAATACGAATATTTTGGTATAAACTTAGAAAAACGTGTTTCGAGAATACTAAAAAATTAACAACCTCAATAATGGTAAGGCTTAAGTAAAACTTATTTTAGGATGTTTTTTTTGAATTTCCTCGATTTTACCTTGCAATTTCGTAAGAAATTTCTTATGGCCTATTGAGTTTTCTTCCCGAGGTCGATGAGAAAGAGCCTTTTGAATTTTATCAATATCGTTGTTCAAATCCAATGTTTCCTGTGTCATCCAATTTTCAGAAAATAGCTTCCAGATATAATCTATCGCCAGGCTATTTGGATGCAACATATCATCAGTATAAAATCTATAATCCCTTAGCTCATCCATCAGGATTTCATAAGATGGGAAATAAGTTGATTGGCTATTGGAAACTAAAAATTCATGTAAAGCGGAAATCAAATGGGATTTACTTTGCTGATTCTCCTGAAAACCATCTTTAAGATGCCGAATTGGCGAAATAGTATAAATAACTTTCGCGTTCTCATTTAATTTTGCGACTGAATCCGTTATTAGTTGAAAATCATTTTTAATTTCCTCAATAGAAGAAAGTCTCTTTTCAAACTTTTTCTGCGGAATTTTATGGCAATTGGCAACCACTTCATCTGTACCTTCGTATATATACCCCCAGCTGGTTCCAAGACTGATGATTATATGACTAGATTTTTTCAAAAAGTGCCGACTCTGCTCTAATGTTAAATTTAAATCGGTAAGACATTCTTCTTCCGTAGGTCTTCGCATATCTGAATGCGCTTCCAGAGTTTGCCAACCGTCATTAAATTCAATAAGATCTTTTTTTTCATAATTTTCCTGAAGAGACATTCGCTGAAAAAACTGTCTTATAGCTGAAGGATGAAAAATAATTCCTGTAGGATTTTGAATATTTTTGAACTTAAACCAATCTAATTTAGCTCCAATGTTTTCTACAAAACAGGATCCAATAAGAAAAACTCCGTTAGAATGTGCTATGGTTGGAGCACCAGCCCTAATAGGTACTTTCGTTCTAAAATCCATATCCTAAAATTAAACAGAAACCGTCTCAAAAGTCCTTACTCTGTCAAGCTGAACTTGTTTCAGCTTCTAATATTTATTGAATATTAATTTGTTAAGATCCTGAAATGAATTCAGGATGACGTATTTCTAACTTTTGAGACAGCTTCAGGATTTCTTATTTTGAGACAATCTCTTTTCAGTTACTTAATAAAACTTTCCGCTTTTTGAAGCGCATCATTAAGGCCTTCAGGCTTTTTACCACCTGCAGTAGCAAAGAAAGGCTGTCCGCCGCCGCCGCCCTGGATATACTTTCCAAGTTCGCGAACTATTTGCCCTGCATTCAGGTCTTTTTCCTGCACAAGGTTCTTCGATACGTAGCAAGACAGTAAAGCTTTTCCCTGTTGCTCAGTTCCAAAAATTATATATAGATTGTCTATTTCCTCTCCTAATTGAAATGCAAGATCTTTTAAGCCGGCAGCGTCAAGATCTACCTTTTTCGCCAGGAAATTCACTCCATTGATGGTTTGTACTTCCTGCTTCAAGTCATGTTTAAGGTTTTTAGCTTTATCCTTCAGCAAACCTTCCACCTGTTTTTTTAATTCTGCATTCTCTTCCTGAAGATTGTGAACAGCTTTCACAGGGTCGTTTACATTCTTTAACCCGGTTTTTATTTCCTCAAGAATATTCGTTTGCTTTTCGAAATAATTTCTGGCGGCTTCCCCTGTGATCGCTTCAATTCTCCTAATTCCTGAAGCTACGGCAGATTCTCCCGTAATTTTGAAATACCATATATTTGATGTGTTCTGAACATGGATTCCACCACATAATTCCATAGAATTACCAAAACGAATCGCTCTCACGGAATCTCCATATTTTTCCCCGAACAATGCAATTGCTCCCTGGTCTATAGCCTCCTGATAAGAGATATTCCGTTGCTCCTCTAAACTTAATTGCTCCTGAATTCTGGCATTCACAAAATCTTCAACTTTTTCCAACTCTTCTGAGGTCACCTTACTAAAATGTGAAAAATCAAATCTCAAGTATCCGCTTTGCACCATAGAACCTTTCTGCTCCACGTGCGATCCCAGAACGCTCCTCAAAGCCTGGTGCAATAAGTGAGTAGCACTATGATTTGAAGCTGTATTTGTCCTTTCGGCATTATCAACTATAGCCTTGAATGCTGCATCTGTATTCTTTGGCAATTTTTTGGTGAAGTGAATAATCTGGTTGTTCTCCTTCTTAGTGTCTAGGACTTTAATCGCTTCGCCGTTAGATGAAAGTATAATTCCTTTATCCCCAACCTGGCCTCCACCTTCCGGATAGAAAGGAGTTTTATTTAAGACCACCTGATACATCTCTCCGCTTTTCTTCGATTCCACCTTTCGATATCTGGCAATTTTAACATCGGCTTCCAGAACATCATAACCCACAAAAGAGTTATCATCTACCGAGTTTACCTCTACCCAATCGCCGGCATTTACCTGTGTAGCCTCCCGGGAACGATCTTTCTGCTTTTTAAGTTCAGTTTCAAATCCCTTTTCATCAAGATTATAGCCATTTTCCCTTAAAATTAAAGCGGTAAGATCTATAGGAAAACCAAAAGTATCGTATAACTCAAAAGCTTTTTCTCCGGAAATCGTTTTATCCTTTGAATCTTTCATTAGATTTTCCAGCAAAACCAATCCCTGATCTAATGTTCTTAAAAATGATGCCTCTTCTTCACGAATTACGTTCTCAATTAGAGATTTCTGAGCTTTCAATTCAGGAAATGTAGATCCCATTTGCGCACTCAAGACTGGAACAAGCTTATAAATAAACGGTTCTTTTGTATTCAAAAAGGTAAAACCGTAACGAATGGCTCTTCTTAGAATACGTCTTATCACATATCCCGCCCCGGTATTGCTCGGTAATTGTCCATCTGCAATAGAAAAAGCCACTGCACGAACGTGATCTGCGATCACTCTCATGGCTATATTATTTTCATCAGATGCGCCGTAATTTATTTGTGTAATACTTTCAATTTCCTGCAGTAAAGGTGTAAATACATCTGTATCATAGTTAGATTGCTTGCCCTGAAGTACCATACACAGACGCTCAAAACCCATCCCGGTATCAATATGTTTCGCCGGCAATTCTTCAAGATCCCCGTTAGCCTTACGATTATATTGCATAAAAACCAGGTTCCATATTTCCACAACTTGCGGATGATCCATATTTACAAGGTCTCTACCCGGTGTTTTCGATTTTTCTTCTTCTGAACGAATATCAATATGAATTTCAGAACAAGGCCCGCATGGTCCCTGATCCCCCATTTCCCAGAAATTATCTTTTTTATTCCCGTAGATAATCCTTTCTTCAGGCACAATTTTCTTCCATAATTCCAGAGCTTCTGTATCCAGGCCAAGCTCATCTCTATCTTCACTGCCTTCAAAAACAGAAACATATAAATTTTCAGGATTGATCTTATAAACTTCTGTCAGTAATTCCCAGGCCCAGTTAATAGCTTCTTCCTTAAAGTAATCACCAAAGCTCCAGTTCCCCAACATCTCAAACATGGTATGATGATAAGTGTCGTGCCCTACCTCTTCCAGGTCATTGTGTTTTCCACTTACACGAAGACATTTTTGAGTATCGGTTGCACGGTTGTTCTTA
>CAXGBX010000157.1:0-5773 GCA_964008195.1 uncultured Flavobacteriaceae bacterium | reverse complement strand
ATTAAATGTGGGAGCAAATTCAGCAATGGGATCGTGATCTTTTTGTATATCTGAATAGCCTCGGCATTGAGAGATACGATGGTTTCTGGATTTTCGTGACAGATCCAAGGCACTGGATTCCTTTATACCTACTGTTTTTTGTCTTTTTCTTTTTGGCTTTTTACTGGAGAAAAGCTGTTTTTACCTCTTTGTTTTTACTGGCTACCGTATTCTCTACCTGGGGATTTACCAATTTGGTAAAAGGTATTGCACTAAGGCTTCGACCAAATAATACTCCTGAACTTTCAGAACTTATCAGGATTTTACAGGAACCTACAAATTATAGTTTCTTTTCCGGGCATTCTTCCACATCATTTGCAGCCACAACTTTTATTGTGCTAGTACTTTCTCAAAATACAAAATGGATTTATCTGGCCTATATCTGGCCGGTTATTTTCGTGATGAGTCGTATATATGTTGGGGTACACTACCCGGGGGATATCATTGTTGGAATGATTGTAGGGATTATTTTCGCTATCGTTTTTCACAGGTTATATAACAAATCTGGCAGACGCCTGGTTTAACTACTTAAGCCTGGTTAGGGTTAAACCATCCCTTATTGGTAGAATTACTGTTTCTACACGACTATCTTCAGCCAGTAATTTATTGTATTTGAGCAGTGCCAGAGTAGACTCGTCGTCTTTCTTCACTTTTTCAATCACTTTTCCAGACCAGAGCACATTATCAGATAATATAATACCTCCGGAATTCATTTTTTCGATGATCAGTTCAAAATAGGTTGGATAATTTGGCTTGTCTGCATCAATAAAAACCAGGTCAAATTTTGAATCGATATTTGGTATAATCTCAGTGGCATCCCCTAAATACTGTTTAATCTGAGATGCGTAATCAGACTGGTCAAAATATTTCTTTTGAAAATCATAAAGTTCCTCGTTTACGTCTATCGTATGCAGGAGTCCGTTTTCAGTTAATCCTTCAGCAAGACATAGCGCAGAGTAACCGGTATAAGTACCAATTTCAAGAATGGAATTTGGGGCTTTTATTTTAGAAAGAAGACTCAGCACCCGTCCCTGATAATGCCCACTGAGCATTCTGGGCTGCATTACTTTTTGATTAGTTTCCCGGTGTAGCTTATAAAGTAAATCTGGTTCACTTTGAGAATGTTCAACTATATAATCGTCTATGGCTTCAGGTAGAAAATGCATTCTTTTATTTTTTGACAAAATTAAAGATTTTATGCGGTGTTTACGTCCTGTGTCTTTTAAAACGAAATTGTATTTTTACGAAAAATTGAAAATATGCACTTCAAGAATACCAGGGAATTTGCCAGAAAATTAGATGAAGATGATAAGCTTTCCAGGTACCGGGAGGAATTTATTTTTCCGAAGGTGAATGGAAAGGATGTGATCTATTTCGTGGGGAACTCTTTGGGCCTCCAGCCTAAATCTGCAAAAAAATATGTAGATGAAATCATGAAAGATTGGGCAGAACTTGCTGTGGAAGGTCATTTTTATGCTGAAAAGCCCTGGTGGGATTATCATGAACGATTTTCAGAAAAACTGGCGAAGGTAGTAGGAGCTAATCCTTCTGAAGTTACCGTAATGAATACACTTACGGTGAATCTTCATTTATTGATGGTGAGCTTTTACAGACCTTCCGGAAAGCGATATAAAATTATTTGTGAAGAGAAAGCATTTCCTAGTGACCAGTATATGATCTCCAGCCAGGTAAGATATCATGGTTATGATCCAAAAGATGCTATCGTAGAAATTAAAAAGCGCGATGGGGAAAATAATTTCCGCACAGAGGATATTTTAAAAAAAATCAAAGAAGTAGGAGAAGAGTGTGCGCTGGTGCTTATAGGCGGTGTGAATTATTATACCGGGCAGGTCTTCGATATGCAAACCATCACAAAAGCAGGGCACGATATTGGAGCCTATGTAGGTTGGGACCTTGCCCATGGGGCAGGAAATATTGAATTGAAATTAAGTGACTGGGGAGTAGATTTCGCTGCCTGGTGTAGTTATAAATATATGAATTCCGGTCCCGGCAATGCATCGGGATGTTTTATAAATAAGAAATACCATAATAAAAAAGATATTCCAAGGTTTGAAGGCTGGTGGGGACACAATAAAGAACGCCGATTTCTTATGGAACCAGAATTTCAACCGGAATCTACCGCAGATGCCTGGCAGATAAGCAATGCGCCTATTCTTGCCATGGCACCGTATTTAGCATCATTAGAGATGTTTGATGAGGTAGGGATGCCCGCCTTAATCGAGAAAAGGAATAAGATTGTAGCCTATCTGGAATTTGTACTTCACGAAATAGATAAAGAAGTTGATAGTACTTTTGAAATTATCACACCCTCAGGGCAGGACGAACGCGGGACACAATTATCTGTTTTTTTACACGGGGAAGGGAAGGAGCTTTTCCGGTTTTTAATGGATGAAGGTGTAATTACAGACTGGCGGGAACCTAATGTTATCAGGCTTGCTCCAGCCCCTTTTTATTGTTCTTTTGAAGACATGTTTGAATTTGGGCAAATATTGAAAAGAGGGATTCTTAGTAAAGAAAAAGGATAAAAAAAGCTGTCTAAAATGTCCAAAAAACGTCATCCTGAATTTATTTCAAGATTTTAATTAATTGATAATTGAAATTAATAAAAAGCTGAAACGAGTTCAGCTTGACGAAATAAGGACTTTTTAGACAGCCTCTTCAAATTATTGCTCTACAGAAATATCTGTAAAATAAAGCTGAAAATTACCATCTTCAGATTTGTGCATTTTAGAAATTTTAACTCCGTTAAAATCCTGATAATCTTCCCAGGTAGTAGCCATTTCTCTACCGCCACCTGAAGCCTTATATACCCATTCCTGGATCATATATTCATCATCGAAGTAAATATCGTAGCTATCTCCGGGAGTATATCCACCTTCTTTAGGAAAGCTTACCGTTAGCATTTGCATTTCATCCCCGCTTATAGGTGCTTTTGCAGATTTGGCTTCGCTAAAATTAGCATCAGACCATTTTAGCTGGAATGGAAACAGTAACCAGTAAGAATCGTTTACGAATCTCTGATCTATATATTTCTTGTCTTCAGCCAGACTGTCTTTTCTAGTGTAGCTCATCACAGAATCTTTTTCAGTAAGGCTAATTTTTCCACTTTTACGATTCCATGTCCACTTCCTTTCAGACCTTAAGGTATCATTCATTTTTACATTAAAAGTAAATTTTATTTGATTTAGACTATCAAATTTTTCAAAGCCATTTGCCATGGCAATTTTTTCATGAATTTCAAGGTTAGGGTCTTTTTCAATTTTTTCCTGTTCTTTCTTGTTATCATTACATGATATCATGAAAATGCTCATGAGGGCTACTACTAATAATTTTTTCATCGAGTTATTTTTTCTAAAGATACTAAATATTGCAATTTACAGGGCGTTAATACTCATTCCGCCATCAGCGACGATATTCTGTCCTGTTACAAAAGAAGATTTATCCATCGCTAAAAATGAAATGATAAAAGCGATCTCATCTGCTTCTGCAACCCTATTTAAAGGAGTTCGTTTTAGAATGGATCCCATTTTTTCTTCATTATGTAAATAAGCTTCAGTAAGCGGAGTTTTTGTAAACCACGGGGAAACGGAATTTACGCGAATGCCATTTTCTGCCCATTCCACGGCAAGGCTCCGCGATTGTTGTAAAAGACCAGATTTAGACATAGCGTAGGGTGTTCCTGTACCTACGTCTTGAATAGCTGCGGAAGAAGCAACGTTTATAATAGATGCTTTCCCTGAATGCTTTAAAAAAGGATGTAAAGCACGACTAATTTGAAAAGGTGCTACCAGGTTTATCTCCAGAACCTTCCGAAATTCTTCTTCGGAATATTCATTAGCCCGCTTCCGGATATTGATACCCGCATTGTTTACAAGGATATCCAGACTTTTCCAGTTCTCTTCAATCCAGGTTTTTATTTTCTGCACATCTTTAGCTTCGGCAGAATCGGCCACCAAACCGGTGACCTGATAACCGTCTTTTTTAAGTTCGGCTTCCAATGCACTTATATCTTTTTCGTTTCTGGCGGTAAAGAGAACATCAGCTCCCAGTTTCAGGAATTCGATAACTGTAGCTTTTCCTATTCCTTTGGATCCTCCCGTGACGAGGGCTTTTTTATTTTTTAGTGTCCACATAGATTCAATTTACATCAAAACAAAAAACCCTTTGATTGCTCAAAGGGTATATAAAACTCTTGATTTCTTAAAGGCGTCTTCCTGTAAGCAATTTATAAAGGATCAGGATAACAGCCAGCACTATTAAAATATGGATTATACTTCCAAGATCCGGGAATGCAAAATATCCTACTAGCCATCCAATTACCAGTAAAACGATAATAAGCCAAATTAAATCTCTCATGTCAGGTTGATTTTATGGCAGGCCCGAGGCTTGCCGTTGGTTAATAAATATTAGTTAGAAAATTTGTTGATTATTTTCAATACTAATTTAGACATTAGATAAAGCGATCTTGATTCATTTAACCTTGATTTAACTTTAAAAGCTAAAAATCATCGGGTTGCTCAATTATTTTTTTCGCTCTTTTTCTTATCTCCTCCATCTCATCAGGATTTTTTTTATCTAATAGGCTATACATCATATTCATCCTTTGGTTGTCTTTAAATTCCTTTCTTTTAGAGTCGAGAAAATTCCAGTACAGACTATTAAAGGGGCAGGATTGTTCGCCGGTTTTCTTACTCACGCTATAGTGGCAATCTTTACAATAATTGCTCATTTTATTGATGTAACTCCCACTCGAAACGTAAGGTTTGGTAGCAACAATTCCACCATCAGCAAACTGACTCATTCCTCTTGTATTTGTAATCTCAACCCATTCAATAGCGTCTATATAGATGCCCAGGTACCAATTGTCGACCTCATCTGGATGTGTTTCAGTTAATAATGCGTAATTCCCGGTGATCATTAATCGTTGTATATGATGCGCATAGGCATTTTCCAGGCTGTTTTTTATAGAATGGTGCAAACAATTCATTTTAGTTTTTGCATTCCAATAGAATTCCGGCAAATTGTTTTGATTCCGTAGCTTATTAGATCTTTTATAATTTGGCATTTCTTTCCAGTAGACCCCACGCATGTACTCCCTCCATCCTAAAATCTGTCTCACAAAACCTTCCACCTGTGAAATATCTATTTCATCTTCATGCTCGTGGTAATAATCCGTAACGCTGTCAATCACTTCTTTGGGGCTCAGCATTTTTGTGTTCATGCTGAAAGAGAGCCTGGAATGAAAAAGATAAGCTTCATCTGTATGCAAAGCATCCTGAAAATCCCCAAAATGAATCAATAGGTTTTTGCAGAAATAATTTAATACTGAAAGTGAATCTTCCCGGGAAGTAGGCCAGTTGAAACTTTTTTCATTTACCTCGCCCATGGTTTTAACTCCCGCGGTCTTGATCTCTTTAAATATCCCTGAAACATCCTTTCTGAAACCTCGTTCATGCGGAATTTCATGTTCTCCTTTCCATTTCTTACGGTTAGATTTGTCGAAATTCCATTTCCCTTTCTCGGGATCTTTGGAATTAACCATTAGAATGTCATGTTTTTTCCGCATATCACGGTAGAAGTACTCCATGACCATTTGCTTCTTTCCACTATAAAATTTTTCAAGTTCATCTCTTGTGGTGAAGAAATGTTCGGTGTCAAAAACTTCTGTCTCAATATTTAAATTGTTGCAATTCGCAAAATTAAATTTGATGAT
>CAXGBX010000156.1:0-5802 GCA_964008195.1 uncultured Flavobacteriaceae bacterium | reverse complement strand
GTCGGGCTCATAACCCGAAGGTCACTGGTTCGAGTCCAGTTCCCGCTACTAGCAAAGACAAGCCACTCAATTGAGTGGCTTTTTTTATGATCATTGTTGATACGATTGTAAGTAGCTTAATTAGGAATTTAAATGGTTATGTTCAGTTTAGCATAAAAAAAAACCGTAGGAGACTACGGTTTTAAATTGAAATTGAAAATTATCCTAATAAGTTAGTCTTTATCAGATTCTGGAATTTCAGTAGGAGTAGCCTCTATATTTTCAACCTGAGCGGTTGAATCATTCACTACTTCCATCATAGATTCTTCTTCAAGAATTTCTTCTTTCGTAGCGTTGATATCTGAAACTTCCTCTACAGTTTCCTCTGTAGTTTGCGCAGTAGTTTCTTTACAAGAACTAAAGCTAAAAACTATTGCTATAGATGCAACAGTCAAAATTGATTTTTTCATTTTATAATGAAATATTAATTGTTAAACGCGGCAAATGTAGTAGAAAATTGAATTGATTTAACATAGGACATAAAAAATGTTATCTATTGATTATTAGTAATATAGAATCTTTTTGCCTGGAAATTCTGTAAATCTTGTGTATCTGAAAACTCTAATTTTAGCGAATTTCATCTCAGGTTGATTTTTTCAAATCTAATGATCAGTATTTGATATTTCATTTGCCATAAAATAGAAAAAGCCGGCTAGAGAGCCGGCTTTATTAATATAATTGACTTATTACTTCTCAGTAAATCCAAATCTTTGTCCGGCTACTGATACTCCTACCATAGCTCCCGCTTTTGGCATCGTGGCTACTCCAATTCCATCCTGGAATTTAATGGTTTTCGATTTTCCTTTTTCAAGTGCTACAGCGGTAGCGTTTCCAGATAACTCATATTCACCATCTTTAAAATCATCAAGAGCTTCCTGTGTTTCAAAGAAAAGTACTTCTCTATAAGCTTTTCCACCTATTTGAAGGCCTACATCAACCTGTTTCAGATTGGAATATCCGATCATATTTCCGTTTTCATAAACGATACCATTCCCAGATGCACCTCCAATGATATAAGCACCTTTACCTACATTTGGAAAAATTGCGTATCCAACGGAAGATTCAAATAATTCTTCAACATTTTCATCTGCCTGGCTCATTGCTGTCTTAGCTTCCATGACGTCTTGCATTAAATCATTCTCATTACCGCTTTTTCCCGGACCACAACTGGTAAATGCGATAAAAAGCATGATAAGTCCTAGTTTACTTAAGTTTTTAAAATTTTTCATAATTTTTCTATTTTTTTTGGTTCTCCAAATATATAGCATGCTAAGTCCTACGCCTGTTAAGAGGCTGTTATTTAATACTACTTTAAAAGCAAATGTGAATAATTGTTAATGTTCTAAATCTTTTTCAAAAAACAATTATATCAGTTTTAGCTATCTTCAAAACTTTAAATGATAAGGCCAAGCTGTAAAAATTTTTAAGGACGACGGGAAAGAATTTTTCAAATATTTGTAACAAATATTCCTTTTCGTGGTCAAGTAGCTAACAATCAATTTTATATATTGGTATCACTTTAATTAAATTTAAAACTAATGACAAATATCAAGTTTAAACCGATGGCATTTATGCTGTCTATGCTTCTTATTTCTTTTGTATCCTGTGATAATGAAAAGGACGCATCAGAAAATAATACTGAAGAAGCCAGCCTGTCTATTGATTTCGATAAATATGAACTAGAAAATGGACTGAATGTAGTACTTCATCAGGACAAGTCAGATCCTATAGTTTCAGTGGCTATCCAGTATGGTGTTGGGTCTAACCGTGAGAAAAAAGGCAGAACAGGTTTCGCTCATTTATTTGAGCATATGTTATTCCAGGAGTCTGAAAATGTGCCTCAGGATCAATTCTTCAAAAAGATCCAGGATGCGGGTGGTACGTTAAATGGAGGAACCTGGCAGGATGGAACGATTTATTATGAGGTGGTTCCAAATAACGCCCTGGAAATGGTGCTTTGGTTAGAGTCTGACCGAATGGGATATTTAATCAATACCGTTACAGAAGCAGCTTTTGCAAATCAGCAGGAAGTTGTTCAGAATGAAAAGCGGCAGCGTGTAGATAATAACCCATATGGGCATACTAGCTGGGTAATAGATAAGAATCTCTATCCAGACGGTCATCCATATAGCTGGCAGGTTATTGGTGAGCTGGAAGATCTTCAGAATGCTACCGTAGCAGATGTAAAGGAATTCTACGATAAATTTTATGGGCCTAATAATGCCACATTGGTTATTGCTGGTGATTTTGATGAGTCTGAAGCTAAAAAACTGGTAGAAAAGTATTTCGGCGAAATTGAAAAAAGACAGGAAGTAGAGGAACTTCAAACTCAAACGGTTTCTCTGGAAGAAAGTAAGCGTTTGTACCATGAAGACAACTTTGCGACTGCGCCACAATTGAATATGGTTTGGCCGGCGGTAGAGCAATATACCAAAGATGCTTATGCGCTGGATTTTCTTGGAGAGATCTTATCTGATGGTAAGGATGCGCCATTATATGAAGTACTGGTAAAAGAGAAGGAACTCACTTCACAGCCTTATGCCTTTAATGGAGCCAATCAAATCGCCGGACAGTTTAGAATACTGGTTACGGCAAACTCTGGAGTAGATCTGGATAGTGTTGAAGCTGGTATCAATGAAGCTTTTGCTTTATTTGAAAAAGAAGGGGTTTCTGAACGGGATATTGAACGTATTAAGGCGGGTCAGGAAACACAGTTTTATAACGGAATTAGCAGTGTACTTGGTAAATCTTTTCAGTTAGCGCAATATGATGTTTTTGCCGGGGATCCAGGTTTCATAGAAAAAGATATTGAGAACATTAAAGCGGTTACTAAGGAAGATGTAATGCGCGTTTATAATACTTACATTAAGGACCAACCTTATGTAATGACGAGTTTTGTTCCTAAAGGTGAAATGGAGCTTATTGCTGAAAATTCAGAAAAAGCAAATGTAGTTGAAGAGGAAATCACTGAAAATGAAACAACTCAGGTTGCAGAAACTGAAAATGAGGAAATTCAAAAGACACCTTCAAAATTCGACCGTTCTTTGCAGCCTGAAATGGGTGAAACCCCAAAATTGAATGTTCCTGAATCCTGGACTGTAGATCTGGAAAATTCTATGGAAGTTTATGGAATTGAACAGAACGAATTGCCATTGGTAAACTTTAGTCTGGTGATAGACGGGGGTCATTTACTGGACGATCTTGATAAAAATGGCGTGGCCAATTTGATGACCGATATTTTAATGGAAGGAACCGCTAACAAGACTCCTCAGGAACTGGAAGAGGAGATAGATTTACTTGGAGCCAGTATTTCTATGTATACTACTAATGAGTCTATTGTAATTCGCGGAAATACACTAAAGCGTAATTTCGGAAAAACGATGGATCTTGTTCAGGAAATGTTGTTACAACCGAGATGGGATGAAGAAGAATTTGCGAGAATTAAGACCAGTACTATCAACGGAATTAAAAGGAATGAAGCCAATCCAGAAGTAATTGCCAATCAGGTTTACAATAAAATCCTTTATGGAGAAGATCATCCTTTTGCTCATCCAACTTCAGGAACAGTAGAATCTGTGGAGTCTATTACAATTCAAGATTTAAAAGATTATTACAATAAGAACTTTTCGCCTAGTGTAAGTAGATTGCACGTTGTTGGAGACGTTTCTAAATCTGAAGCAATTGCTGCTGTAGATGGTCTGGAGAAGAACTGGGAAGCCAAAGAAGTTACTATTCCGGAATTTGAAATTAAGAATGACAGAGAGAAAGCTTCCTTATACTTCGTAGATGTTCCTAAGGCCAAGCAATCGGTGATTAACATAGGATATATAGCTATGCCTAGAACGAATGAAGATTTTTTCCCGGCAGAGGTGATGAATTACAAGTTGGGTGGATCTTTCTCAGGGAATGTCAACCTTATCTTAAGAGAGGAAAAGGGGTATACTTATGGAGCACGATCAGGATTTAGCGGATCAAAGATTCCGGGTACGTTTACTGCTTCTTCTAGCGTAAGAACTAATACTACCGGTGAATCTGTGGAGATTTTCAGAGATCAGATCGGGATGTATAAAGATGGAATTTCTAAAGAAGATCTGGAATTCACTAAAAATGCACTTATAAAGTCTAATGCCAGACGCTTTGAAACCCAGGGTTCTTTGTTAGGGATGTTACAGGAAATGAGCGCTTACGATCTGGATCCAAATTATATAGAAAAGGAAGAAGAAATCGTAGGCGGAATGACTCTTGAACAGCACCAGGAATTAGCTAAAAAGTATTTGGATGAATCTAAAATGGCTTACCTGATCGTTGGTGATGCGGAAACCCAATTTCAGCAGTTCAAGGAAATGGGCTTTGATGAGGTGAAATTATTGAATAAAAAAGGAGAAGAAGTTGAAGTTTCAGATGTGAAACTTTAAGTAAATATATCCTTTTACAAAAGCCTGTCTCTAAATAAAGGCAGGCTTTTTTTATTCCAATAGTAAGAAAAAGCACAGTTTAAGTAGTACTTTGTGTTTAAATTTAAAATAAACTAATCAATTAAAAATAATGTCTAAGACAAAACTAACAGTACTGAGCAATGGGTCACTTAAAGTAGAAGGTGACAATTTTGAAATTGTAGATAAAGAAGGAAATACCTATGATCTTGGTGGTCGCGAACTGGTTTCTTTATGCAGATGCGGACTTTCTGCCAATAAACCTTTTTGTGACGGGGCGCACAGAAATCATTTTGAACATACTGCAGAAGCATTTGATTTGCCGCCGAAGAAGTAATTCTATTTCACTTAATATGAAAATAAAACCCCGATGCAACAAAGCATCGGGGTTTTATTTTATTTCCAACAGGCTTAAAAAGAATGTGATTATTAAAAAATATATAAAATTTCACCTGTTCAATTTCAAAGATGCTCAATAGCTCCAGCTGAATTCTCAATTTAGAGGCTCAAATTAAAATAGGCAACCTTGGGGTTTAGAATTTTAAAAGTCAAATCGTTGAGGTCCCCCACGAGAAATTTCCTCACTGGCATAAGACTCAAATTTCTCAAAATTCTTTCTGAAAGCATTAGATAGCTTAAAAGCAGCTTTATAATAAGCTTCATCATCGTTCCAGGTGGCGCGCGGACTCAAAACCTTATCTGGAACTCCGGGACAGCTTCTTGGCTGAGCTACACCAAAAACTGAGTGAATATGGTATTTTTCATAAGAATATCTTTTATCTAATTTTCCTTCTAAAATAGCATTTACCATGGCCCGGGTATATTTTAATTGTATCCTGGAGCCAATACCGTAAGCACCACCGGTCCATCCTGTATTAATCAGCCAGACATTAGCGCCGCTTTTTTTAATCTTATCACTCAACATTTCAGCATAAGCTGTTGGGTGTAACGGCATGAAGGGTGCTCCAAAGCAGGCTGAAAAAGAAGGTACAGGCTCATCTATTCCTGCTTCGGTTCCTGCAATCTTTGAAGTGTAACCAGAAATAAAATGATAAGCAGCCTGGTATGATGTAAGTTTTGAAACAGGAGGTAGAACGCCAAAAGCATCGGCTGTTAGAAAGAATATATTTTCCGGGTTTTCCCCAACTGAAGGAACCTGAATATTGTCTATATGGTGAATTGGGTAACTAACTCTGGTATTTTGGGTAATTGATGTATCAGAAAAATCAACTTTTCCATTGTCAACCACCACATTTTCAAGCAAAGCTCCGTCGCGAATAGCATTAAAGATATCTGGTTCAGATTCTTTGCTTAGATTAATTACCTTAGC
>CAXGBX010000155.1:0-5823 GCA_964008195.1 uncultured Flavobacteriaceae bacterium | reverse complement strand
TATACTGATCTATCATGATCTGTGCACCGTTTACAAAATCTCCAAACTGTGCTTCCCAGATCGCCAATGTAGTAGGGCTTGCCATAGCATATCCATAATCAAAGCCTACCACACCATATTCTGAAAGAAGGGAATTATAGATAAAGAAATCTCCATCCCGTTCTTTTATATTGTTATGAAGAATGATTTCTTCCTCACTATCTTCCACTTTTACTATGCCATGACGGTGTGAGAAAGTACCTCGTTCACTATCCTGACCACTAATTCTAATATTATAACCTTCTACCATTAAAGATCCATAAGCCAGATGCTCGGCCATAGACCAGTCAAGCTTATCGTCTTCAAAATACATTTTCTTCCTGCCGTCTATGATCTTTTTGATCTTTCTCATGAATTTTTTGCCTTCAGGCAATTCAGAGATAGCTTCGGCTACTTTGTCTAATTTTTCCAGATCGAAGGTGGTATCCACTTTCTCCATCATCACATCTTCCTGAACATTTTCAAAACCGTCCCATTCATCCTCCATAAAAGGAGTGATCCTGGTAGTCTTCTCTTTCTTGGAATCCTCCAGCTTCTCTTCTAATGCAGCTTTATAGGTTTCTTCCAGTTTCTTTAAATATTCATCATCTGCAACACCTTGTTTCTTCAGCTTTTCGAAATAGATATCCCTTGCATTTTCGTGCTTGGAAATAGCTTTATATAACTTAGGCTGTGTAAACCTGGGTTCATCTCCTTCGTTGTGACCATACTTTCTGTAACCAAGCAGATCAATGAATACATCACGTTTGAATTTCATTCTGAAATCCAATGCGAAAAGAATAGCGTGAACTACGGCCTCAGCATCATCTGCATTCACATGAAGTATGGGTGATAAGGTAACTTTTCCAACATCTGTACAATACGTAGAACTTCTGGCATCCAGGTAATTGGTAGTAAAACCAATCTGGTTATTTACTACAATATGAATAGTTCCACCAGTTTCATAACCCTCTAACTGGGCCATTTGTACAAGTTCGTAAACTATTCCCTGACCTGCAATGGCTGCATCACCATGTACAAGGATGGGTAATACTTTTGAATTATCGCCTTCGTAACGACGATCCTGTTTTGCACGAGTAATACCTTCCACAACCGCTCCCACTGTTTCCAGGTGAGAAGGGTTGGGTGCAATATTTATATTTATTTCGTTTCCGTTGTCGGTAGTTCGGCAGGCAGTCCATCCCAGGTGATATTTTACGTCTCCATCAAAAATATCCTGTTCATAATCTTTTCCATCAAATTCACTAAAAATATCCTTCGCGCTCTTTCCGAAGATATTTGTAAGGGTATTTAGCCTACCACGGTGAGCCATTCCCATGACGAATTCTTTCACTCCAAACTCAGCAGCTTTTTCGATAAGTGCATCAAGCGCAGGAATAAGGCTTTCCCCTCCTTCAAGAGAAAAACGTTTTTGACCTACATATTTGGTATGAAGAAACGATTCAAAGGAAACCGCCTCATTAAGCTTTTTTAATATTTGCTTTTTCTGATCTTCATCAAATTGTGGATGATTCTCATTAACATTCAATTTTTTCTGTATCCATTCGATCTCCTCAGGTTTCCGAATATACATATATTCAATACCGATAGAATCACAATAGATCTTTTCCAGATGCCTAATAATTTCCTTTAAGGAAGTAGGGCCTATTCCAAGAATATCCCCAGCATTAAAATTAGTCTCCAGATCGCTTTCTTCCAGACCAAAATTTGAAATATCCAGCGTTGGAACATATTTTCTACGTTCTCTTACAGGATTTGTTTTGGTAAACAAATGTCCTCTGGTTCTGTAACCGTCAATTAAGCGGATTACCTGAAATTCTTTAATTACGTGTGTCGGCACTTCTCCTTCAGCAAAATCTACAGGAGCCTCTCCCAATACTTCTTCAGAAACACCATTTTGTTGCATTCCGAAGTCAAATCCCTGGAAAAAAGCCCTCCAACTGGGCTCTACACTATCAGGATATTTTAGATATTGATCGTAAAGTTCTGCGAAATATGCAGTATGAGCAGCATTTAGAAATGAAAATCTATCCATAAAATTGAAACAAATGTTCCTTTTGTTTTTAGAAACATAGCAAAAATACAATTTTTAAAAAAAATAGCTTGTAGGCGTTATGATAATTCTCTATTGGATTATAGGAATTTTAACAGTGCACAAAAGTGAATAGATTTCAAGTTGAAAAATTGAAAGTTTAAAAAAAGAAAATTAAACCTGACGTTCCATAAGCATTTCACCAAATTTTCGCAGTGGTTCCTTTTTTTCTGCTGGTAACTGGATTTTATCCAGGATTTCAAAAGCCTTATCAGTATAAATTTCTATTTCTTTTCTGGTAAGTTCTGCGGCACCACTATTTTCAAACAATGATTTCACAGCTTCAATTTTCCCGGAATTCTCTGCTGGGGAAATAGAATATAAATGTTCCAGCTGCAAGGCTTCACTCCTACCAGCCAACTCAAGAGTTTTTAAATATAAGAAAGTCTTTTTATTTTCAATAATATCGCCACCAGATTGCTTTCCAAAAGTTTCCGGATCTCCAAAAGCATCCAGATAATCATCTTGAAGCTGAAAAGCAATTCCCAGTAATCTCCCATATTGGTAAATGGCTTCTTTACATTCGGCAGAAGTTTGTGCCACAATAGCGCCCATTTGTAGGGAAGCACCAACTAGAACAGCTGTTTTATATTCGATCATTAGAAGGTAATCCTCAATGCTCACATCATCTCGTGTCTCAAAATCTATATCGTATTGCTGCCCTTCACATACCTGGATGGCCGTTTTAGTAAATAATGAAGATAATTCTTTAAAAGTTTCTCCTTCATAATTCTCAAAAAGCTGATATGCGTTGATGAGCATGGCATCGCCAGAGAGTATTCCTGTATTTATATCCCATTTTTCATGCACTGTCTCCATTCCCCTACGCAGAGGAGCATCATCCATGATATCATCATGAACCAGAGAAAAGTTATGAAAAACCTCAATCGCCAGAGCAGCATCGAGCGCTTTTTTATGGTCGCAGTCAAAAATTTCAGTCGCCATAAGAACCAAAACAGGTCTCAATCTCTTCCCACCCTGCTCAAGAATATAAACCATTGGCTCATACAGGTTCACAGGTTCTTTTACCTTGATTTTTTCGTATAGATAATCGGTTATAGCTTCTCGGTAATTGGAAATGCTAAGCATGCAATAATAAATTTTCGGCTAAAATACCATAAATGGTAGTATTTCAAATTCCAGACCCGTGTTAAATAATCGTAAACTTTGGAAACTTATTTTGTTTTTAAAGTTTCCGTAGACTACTTTTGCAAAAAATTTTGAATTAATAAGTGCAAGAGAAAATTCTGAATATAGCTACCGAGATGTTTCTCCAATATGGTTTTAAAAGTGTGACCATGGATGATATTGCCGAAAAACTTGGGATATCCAAGAAAACAATCTATGCCCATTATTCTACGAAAAATAAATTGGTCCAGGCCGCTGGCTCGCATTTACTGCAAAGCATTTCTGAAGGTATTAATCAGGTACGATCAAGGAATCTTAATCCCGTGATTGAGAATTTTGAAATAAAACGTTTTGTGAATCAGCACCTAAAAGGGGAAAAGACCTCTCCTCATTTTCAATTGAAAAAATATTATCCGAAGATATTCAACAATCTTATTCAAGAACAATTTAATGTTCTGGAAGACTGTGTACAAAATAATATTTCTCGTGGGATTAAACTGGGCTTTTACCGCAAACAAATAAACATCCCTTTTATATCCAGAATTCATTTCGTGGGTATGATGGGTATCAAAGATAAAGAGATGTTTCCTTTAGAGCAATACAGCGAACAGCACCTTACAGAAGAATTTTTAAATTATCACCTACGGGCGATCTGTACCCCAAAAGGAATTAAATTTTTAGAAGAATATATAGCGAACTCATGAAAATTTTATTTAGAAAACAATTTCTATTAATTGTAGCAATACATTTTAATATCGCTACACAGGCTCAGGATACTCTACCAGATCCAGAGTATAAATTTAGTTTGGAAGAAGCGGTTTCATACGGACTCGAGAACGCTTACAATTCACAGATAGCCAGCAAAGATGTAGCTATTGCATTAAAGCAAAAATGGGAAATTATTTCTCAGGGACTTCCCCAAATTAGCGCGAACGCTGAATACCGAAATAATCTGGTACAGCCTGTGACGCTTTTGCCAGGTGAGATAGCTGGAGGAGCTCCCGGTACATTTGTTCCCGTTACTTTTGGGACCAAGCAAAACCTTACCGCTACAGGTACTTGGAATCAATTAATTTTTGATGGTTCTTATATTGTCGGAATTCAATCTGCAAAAACCCTTCTCCAGATTACCGAAAATGCAAAAATCAAAACTGATCTTGAAGTTAAAAAAGCCATTACAGATGCTTATGGCAATGTATTACTTGCTCAGGAAAGTGTTAGTATTCTTAAAAAAAATCTGGAGAGCGTTGAAAAAAACTTTCAGGACACCCAGGCAATTTTTGAAAATGGCCTTGCCGAAGAGGAGGAGGTACAACAACTCAATATTACCCTGTTAGGTTTGCAAGCTAATCTTAATAACGCGATACGTATGGAAGATGTAGCGTATGACATGTTAAAGGTAAGCATGGGAATTCCTGTGGAAAGACCTATTGAAGTTGAAGATGACCTCAATGAATTGAGCATGGAAAATTTTGATCTTTTATTGCTTTCTAAAGAAATAAATGTAGAAAAAAATATTGATTATAGAATTGCTGAAGATCAGGCGAACAGCGCTGAGATTGAAGTTAAATTAGAGAAAAGTAAAGCACTGCCTACCCTTTCAGCTTTTGTAAATTACGGAGCACAGGGTAACAGCGACAAGTTTACCTTTTTTAATGATAACCAGATATATTTTGATCAATCTGTACTTGGACTGAGTTTGAACATACCCATTTTTAGCAGTGGTATGCGAAGTGCCAGAACTGCACAAAAAGAATTGGCTTATGAACAATTGCTACTGGAACTGGAACAAACAAAGAATCAGGTAAAACTCAATATTCAGACTGCTAAAAATGATTATAGCTTCAGTCTTGAAAATTACCAGAACAAAAAGCAAAATCTGGAACTGGCAGAACGAATCGAAAATAAAAATCAGATCAAATTTTTTGAAGGTCTGGCTACCAGTTTTGAGCTAAGTGAAGCTCAAAGACAATTATATCAGGCTCAGCAGGAATATTTACAGGCGATGCTGGATGTAATCACACAAAAAGCCAGACTTGAAAACCTGTTAGATACCACTACATATTCTGAATATTATGACAATTAAAAAACACTGTAACCATAGTACTATGAAAAAGTTTCTATTCATACTCACTTCTTCTCTTATTCTAAGCGCTTGTGGAGGTGATGATAAATCTGCAGATACACTTATTGAGAATGGTGATATTTCTGCTATTAAGGCCAGAAAAACAGAATTAAGTCAGCAGCAACGTGATTTAAAAGCTGAGATTGAAAAACTGAACAATTATATTCAGAAAAAAGAGAAGAAACAGGCTGCAGTACTGGTTTCTACTCAAAAATTGAACGATACTATTTTTAAGCATTTTGTGGAGGTTCAGGGAAATGTAGAAACCGATCAGAATATAATTCTATATCCTGAATACTCTGGAGTTCTTACCGAAGTGTACGTAAATGAAGGACAACAAGTGTCCAAAGGGCAACGTCTTGCAAAGATTGATGACGGTGGACTTAGCAGTCAGGTGGCTCAACAGGAAACTCAAACTGCACTGGCTAAAACTACTTTT
>CAXGBX010000154.1:0-5852 GCA_964008195.1 uncultured Flavobacteriaceae bacterium | reverse complement strand
CTGAAGTTGATTTAAAAAGGCGGTAGATTATTCTACCGCCTTTTTTTTGAAAACTAAAACTCAATTAATCATTTTTGGCTAATTGTTCCTGATTTCTGAACACCAGTTCATCATCAAACTCATCGAGTAAAATAATGCTTTCAGTAGTTATATTTCCAGCGAGTATTTCTTTTGAGAGTTTATTCAAAACTTCTTTTTGAACAACCCTTTTTACGGGTCTCGCTCCAAACTGTGGATCAAATCCTTTAGCTGATAAATATTCTATAGCCTGTTCTGTCGCATCTAAAACAATATGTTGCTTTGTCAGCATTTTTTTAACGCCTTTTAATTGCAGACTCACAATTTTCTTAATGTCTTTTTGTGTTAATGGGCTAAACATTACAATATCATCTATCCTGTTAATAAATTCAGGACGAACTGTCTTCTTCAATAATCCCAGGACTTCCACTTTTGCTGTTTCCATAGCCGTATCCAGATCTTTCATATTCTCAAATTTCTCCTGAATAATATGGCTACCCATATTTGAAGTCATAATAATGATCGTGTTTTTGAAATCTGCTACACGTCCTTTATTGTCGGTTAATCTACCTTCATCAAGCACCTGGAGTAAAATATTGAAAGTATCGGGGTGTGCTTTCTCAATCTCATCAAGCAGCACTACCGAATATGGTTTTCTTCTAACGGCTTCGGTAAGCTGCCCACCTTCATCATATCCAATATATCCCGGAGGTGCACCAACCAATCTACTTACAGAATGTCTTTCCTGATATTCACTCATATCTATCCTGGTCATTGCCGATTCATCATCGAATAGATATTCTGCCAGCGCTTTTGCAAGCTCTGTTTTACCTACACCGGTTGTTCCCAGGAATAGAAATGAACCAATAGGCCTGTTTTGATCCTGTAAGCCCGCTCGACTTCTTCTCACGGCATCACTTACAGCAATAATTGCTTCGTTTTGGCCAACTACGCGTTTATGAAGATCATCTTCTAATCGAAGTAATTTTTGGCGATCACTTTGAAGCATTTTAGTAACAGGAATGCCCGTCCATTTTGCTACAACTTCTGCAATATCTTCGTTGGTAACTTCTTCCTGGATCAAAGATTTCTCACTCTGATTTTCAGCTACCTGTTGTTGTAGCTTTTCCAGTTTTTCCTGGGCTTCCTTTATTTTTCCGTACCTTATTTCAGCAACCTTACCATAATCACCCTCGCGTTCAGCTCTTTCTGCTTCGAGTTTAAATTCTTCAATATCAGATTTCGCTGTCTGGATATTGTCTACCACATCTTTTTCACTCATCCATCTTGCGTGAAGATCGTTGCGTTCTTCTTTGAGGTTAGCGAGATCACTACGTAATGATTTCAGCTTCGTTTCATCTTTTTCCCTTTTAATCGCTTCTATCTCAATTTCGAGTTGCATGATTTTCCGGTCAAGCACATCTAACTCTTCCGGTTTGGAGTTGATCTCCATTCGTAATTTAGAAGCAGCTTCATCCATAAGGTCAATCGCTTTGTCTGGTAAAAAACGGTTCGTGATATAGCGCTGGGAAAGTTCTACCGCGGCGATGATCGCCTCATCTTTGATCCTTACTTTATGGTGAGTTTCATATTTTTCCTTGATTCCACGAAGAATGGAAATAGCACTCTCAGTATCCGGTTCCTCTACAATTACCTTTTGAAATCGACGTTCTAATGCTTTATCCTTTTCAAAATATTTCTGGTATTCATCTAAAGTAGTGGCGCCTATAGCCCTCAATTCACCACGAGCTAGCGCCGGTTTAAGAATGTTTGCTGCATCCATAGCTCCCTGGCCGCCACCTGCCCCTACCAGGGTGTGAATTTCGTCTATAAAAAGAACAATGCTTCCGTTACTGGAAGTAACTTCCTTTATAACGGCTTTTAAGCGTTCTTCAAATTCACCTTTATATTTCGCGCCTGCAATAAGAGCTCCCATGTCTAAGGAGTAAATCTTTTTATCTTTTAAGTTTTCCGGAATATCTCCATCTACAATTCTGTGGGCAAGTCCTTCTGCAATTGCGGTTTTTCCCGTTCCAGGTTCTCCTACCAACATCGGGTTATTCTTTGTTCTACGGGATAAAATTTGAAGAATTCTTCTAATCTCTTCATCACGACCAATAACCGGATCCAGTTTGCCGTCTTCTGCAAGCTGATTTAGGTTACGTGCGTACTTATCTAATGAATTGTAGGTTTCTTCAGCACTCTGGGAGGTAACTTTATCACCCTGGCGCAGCTCAGCAATTGCTGCCTGGAGACCTTTTTCGGTAGCTCCCTGATCTTTTAGGATTTGAGCAACTTTACTCGAAGATTTGAAGATCGCAAGAATCAAATGCTCTATAGATACATATTCATCTCCCATTTTTTTTGCGATGGAAGAAGCCTCGTTCATTGTTTTTCCAGATTCTCGGGATAAATGGATGTCACCTCCGCTAACTTTTGGAAAGCTTTCCAGGCTCTTATCAAGAATCTGTGTAAACAGATTTAGATTAATATTTAATTTTTTCAGTAAGAACGGAGTAACATTTTCGTCAACCATCATAATGGCTTTAAAAATATGTTCATTCTCAATTTGCTGATGGCCCATCTCCTGCGCAAGTTGTTGTGCTTGCTGGATAGCCTCTTGTGATTTTATAGTATAATTTTGAAAATTCATTTTGTTATGATTTTGAGAATTTCATAAGGCAATAGATGTACCATTCCGAATAAATGTCAAAATGACGTATTTTAATAAAAAATAACCGACAAAAAGACAGTTATTTTCAAAAGAACTAAAAATTTAATGGATTGTTCGGTTATTAAATTTAGTTAGATTTACTTTTGATAAAAAGAAAAATTATGGGATTATTTGATAAAATGTTTAATTCTGAAAAGAAACAGGATAAAGAAGTGAAGAATGCTACTCCATGGATAGATCTTAATTCTATGGAGCAAATTGATGAAATAGAAAAGGTTTCAGAAGAGAAAACAGTAGCGATTTTAAAGCATTCTACCACCTGTGGGATTAGCAGAATGGTATTGAAAATGTTTGAATCTGATTATGACCTGGATGAAAATCAACCGATAGCACTTTATTTTCTTGATCTTAGATCATATAGAGATGTTTCCAACGAAATTGCTGCCAGGTTTAAGGTAAAACATGAAAGTCCGCAATTGATTGTACTAAAGAATAGAGAAGTGGTGCATCATGCTTCACACCAGGGAATATCTGCAGATAAATTAAAGGAGCTTGTTTAAAAGTTTTTAGAGAAATATCTATTAGAAACTCTGGTTAAATAGCCACAAATTCAAGAATGTTTTTCAGAAATTCCTTTTTTAATATTAGTGCATTCGTGGCTAATGGTCACAGGTTTTCCGTGTCTCTTGAATGATAAGATTAAACTATATAAAATAGAAAAGCCCCACACTAGTTGCATGGGGCTTTTAAATAACAGAAGTTTTGTTATTTCTTCTTAGGTTGATACACCGGAAGTAATTTTGATCTTACTTCACCAAAACCAATTCTGGAGTTTCCATTCTGGCAAAAACCTCTCATGATCACCGTATCGTTATCATTGATAAATTTACGCTCAGATCCGTCTTTTAATTTAATTGGTTTTTTACCACCCCAGGAAAGCTCAAGCATAGAACCAAATGAATCTTCAGAAGATCCTGAAATGGTTCCTGAAGCCATCATGTCTCCTGAATTAACCGGGCAACCGTTCACCGTATGGTGAGCGAGTTGCTGACTCATGTTCCAGTATAAATATTTAAAGTTTGATTTTGAGAGTGAGTTTTCCTCTCCGCCTTCAGGCTGAAGAAATACTTCCAGGTTGATATCAAAACTTTTCTCTCCTTTATATTTTAAATAGGGTAATAGTTCTTTTTCAGGTTTTGGACTCGCTGTTCTAAAAGGCTCCAAAGCATCCATCGTTACAATCCATGGAGATATGGAAGAGGCGAAATTCTTAGCAAGGAACGGCCCTAAAGGCACATATTCCCACTTCTGGATATCACGTGCGCTCCAGTCATTAAAAAGCACCATTCCAAAAATATACTCTTCGGCTTCATCTACCGGGATTGGTTCTCCCAGATGATTGGCATCAGTAGTGATAAAGGCCATTTCCAGTTCGAAATCTACCCTTTGGGAAGGTCCAAAAACAGGTTCGTCAGAATCTGCTGGTTTTGTCTGCCCCTGTGGCCTATGTACCGGAATTTCAGAAGGAATAATGGAAGAACTTCTACCATGATACCCTACCGGAATATGAAGCCAGTTTGGCAATAGAGCATTATCTGGATCTCTAAACATGGTCCCGATGTTGGTAGCATGTTCTTTCGAGGAATAGAAATCTGTATAATCCCCTACCTGAACAGGCATCTGCATTTCAATCTCATCCAGCGTGAAAAGTACCGTGTTTCTGTGATCCTGATTATCCTTTAATTTTGAATTATTAGCATCGAAGATATCAGCGATACGGTTTCTTACCAATCGCCAGGTTTTCTTACCATCAGAAATAAAATCGTTTAAAGTATCCTGTAAAAATATATCGTCAGTTAATGGGATCCCTTCAAAATAACCCAATTGGTGCAATGCTCCAAGGTCTATCGCGTAATCGCCAATTCTGGTACCAATGGTGATCACATCATCACGGGTAAGAAATACTCCAAAAGGAATATTCTGAATAGGGAAATCGGTATCGCCAGGAATATCCAGCCAGGTTTTTCTTTTTGGATCGTTAGCGGTAATTGACATAAAAATGTTGGTTTTTTGTTAAAATCTAGTTGACTCAAATATATTATTTTCCTGTTATTAACCGAATGTATTTGCTATTTTTACCGAATATTTAACGTAAAAATTTATAATGCAACGAGACACCCAGGTATTTGATTTAATAGCTAAAGAAAAGGAGCGCCAGTTAAATGGTTTGGAACTTATTGCCAGTGAAAATTTTGTGAGTGAAGCGGTGCTTGAAGCAGCTGGATCTGTACTTACAAATAAATATGCTGAAGGTTACCCCGGAAAGAGATATTATGGTGGATGCGAGGTGGTAGACCAGGTAGAACAGCTTGCGATAGACCGTCTAAAAGAATTATTTAATGCTGAATATGCCAACGTACAGCCACACTCTGGTTCACAGGCGAATACAGCGGTTTTTCATACAGTGATGAAGCCGGGAGATAAATTTCTAGGTTTTGATCTTTCGCATGGCGGACATTTAACACATGGGTCACCGGTTAATTTTTCAGGTAAGCTTTATAACCCTGTTTTTTACGGAGTTGATAAAGAAACTGGTTTAATAGATTATGAGGCAGTCGCTGAAATCGCTAAAAAGGAGAAGCCTAAAATGATCATTGCTGGAGCTTCTGCTTATTCCAGAGATATTGATTATAAAAGATTTAGAGAGATTGCAGATAGCGTTGATGCTATATTGGTAGCCGACATGGCGCATCCCGCAGGTTTAATCGCTAAGGGATTAATAAGTGATCCGCTACCTCACTGCCATATAGTGACTTCCACTACTCATAAAACCCTGCGTGGGCCAAGAGGGGGAATTATCCTGATGGGTAAAGATTTCGATAATCCATTTGGGGAGAAATTAAAGAACGGAAATCTTAAAAAGATGTCTACAATGCTGAATTCTGGGATTTTTCCTGGAAATCAGGGTGGACCTTTAGAGCATATTATTGCAGCTAAGGCGGTGGCTTTTGGAGAAGCATTAACTGATGAGTTTCTGCACTACACAGTACAGGTTAAGAAAAATGCTGAGAAATTAGCTCAGGCGTTTGTGGAGAAAAATTACAAAGTTATTTCCGGCGGAACCGATAATCATATGATGCTTATTGATCTCAGAAATAAA
>CAXGBX010000153.1:0-5869 GCA_964008195.1 uncultured Flavobacteriaceae bacterium | reverse complement strand
AAATTCCATCTCTACCACCGGGTAGGTTTTCATCTCACCGGAAGGGTTTCGTGCTACAATAACCGCAAGTTCATTTTTAAAAGGGATTAATTTTTCTGCGATGCACTCACCTTCAGCGATATTATCTAAATCTGATTTGTCTCTAATCACCGAAACACCTTTTCCATCATATCCACCGGTAGCACTTTTCCATACAAATGGAATTTCAATTTGATTATTTTTGACGGCTGTTTTCAAATCCTGAGCAGTATCAAAAACTTCAAATTCCGCAGTCGGGATAGTATGTTCTTTGTAAAATTTCTTCTGAATTGCTTTATTCTGAATTTTCTCCAGGGTATTTGCAGAAGGATAGGTTTTGATCCCTTCAGAAGCTAATTGTTTCAGCGCATCGATATTTACCCCTTCAATTTCAAAAGTTACCACATCCGCTTTTCTGCCGAAATTGAGAACAGTATCATAATCCATAAGATCACCCTGTTCAAAATAATTACAGGAAATCCTGGATGGAGCTTCTTTACTAGGGTCTAAGACCATCGTTTGAATATCATATTTTCGGGTTTCATACAGCATCATTTTGCCTAACTGGCCTCCACCTAAAATCCCAAGTTTAAAGTCTGAAGAAAAATAATTTAGCATAAAATAAATCGGCTTTTCGCAAAAATAATCTATTCGTGCTTCCTGCCATAGATATTCGGTGAGAAATCAAAGGGCTAGGCTTATGTAGATTCCTTATCTTTGCCACTTAAAATTTAATAATTTTGGTGAAGCTGCACGATCTTGAATTTGAACCCTATATTTCTGAAGAGGAGATTATGCAGGTGATAGATGAGATTTCCGAAAAGATCAATCGGGATTTTGGAAATGAGAAGCCGGTTTTTCTAGGAGTTCTGAACGGCTCTTTTATGTTTGCTTCTGAAATTATCAAGCGTTTTCAAGGAGACTGTGAGATAAGTTTTGTGAAGATGGGGTCTTATGAAGGAACCGAAACCACCGGAAATGTAAAAACCCTACTTGGTTTAAATCAAAATTTAAAGGGGAGACAGGTTGTATTATTGGAAGATATTGTAGATACAGGTAATACGCTCGTTGAGATTGATAAAATATTGAAAAAGGCTGAGGTTAAAGACTATAATGTGGTAACTCTGTTTTATAAACCGGAAGCTTATAAAAAAGACATTCCTGTTCAGTATAAAGGAATGGAAATTCCGAATGAATTTATTGTAGGTTTTGGCCTGGATTATGATGGTCTTGGGCGAAATCTTACTCAAGTATATAAACGCAAACAAGTAAAATGACAAATTTAGTGCTGTTTGGCCCTCCGGGTGCAGGCAAAGGAACTCAGGCGACTATTCTTAAAGATAAATATCAGCTTATACATATTTCCACGGGCGATGTTTTTAGGTTTAATATTAAAAATAAAACCGAATTAGGACTTAGCGCTAAATCTTTCATAGATAAAGGTCAGTTGGTGCCAGATGAGGTTACTATAAATATGCTGAAAGCCGAAGTGGAGAAAAATGCAGGTGCTAATGGGTTCATTTTTGACGGATTTCCTAGGACAGAGGCCCAGGCGGAGGCATTAAGCAATTATCTGGAATCCCTGGATACAGAGGTTCATGCTATGATCGCCCTCGAAGTGGAAGATGAGGTATTGGTAAAGCGTTTACTGGAAAGAGGAAAAACCTCTGGACGGGCAGATGATGCTGATGAAAAGGTGATTCGAAACCGTATCAAGGTATATTACGATGAGACTGCCATTTTGAAAAATTATTATCAGAAGCAGGATAAATACTATGGTGTGGATGGTGTTGGAAATATTGAAGAAATCACAGAGCGATTAAGCAAGGTGATAGATGATTTAATGAGATAAGATAATGACTGAAGGGAATTTTGTTGATTACGTAAAGATTCATGTTTTTTCAGGAAAAGGAGGGAAGGGCTCTGCGCATCTCCACCGTGAAAAATATATTACCAAAGGCGGACCGGATGGAGGTGATGGAGGTCGTGGGGGTCACGTTATTGTAAAAGGGAATAAAAATCTCTGGACGTTATTTCACCTGAAGTTTAAACGTCATGTAAAAGCTGAGCATGGTGAAAATGGTAGTAAACAACGAAGTTCTGGTGCTCAGGGTACAGATGAATACATAGAAGTTCCTCTGGGTACAGTGATCCGCGATACCGAGACCAATGAGATCATAAAAGAAATTACTGAAGACGGTCAGGAATTTATTGTGGCCGAAGGTGGAATGGGAGGCCGTGGGAACTGGCATTTCAAAAGTTCTACTAACCAGACTCCAAGATATGCCCAACCTGGAATAGACGGGCAGCAAATTGATATAACCCTGGAACTAAAAGTTCTGGCAGATGTAGGACTTGTAGGATTTCCTAATGCTGGAAAATCAACGCTGCTTTCTGTAATTACCGCGGCAAAGCCAAAGATTGCCAATTATGAATTCACCACGCTAAAGCCTAATCTCGGGATTGTAGAATATCGTGATTTTAAAACTTTTGTTGTAGCAGACATACCTGGAATTATTGAAGGTGCTGCGGAAGGTAAAGGTTTAGGACATCGATTCTTAAGGCATATTGAGCGAAATTCTACGTTATTGTTCCTTATTCCAGCTGATGCAAAGAATATTAAGAAGCAATACGATATTTTACTGGACGAATTGAAACGCTATAATCCTGAATTAATAGATAAAGATCGATTGATCGCAATCTCGAAAAGTGACCTTTTGGATGAGGAAATAAAAGCTGAAATGGCTTCGGAACTAGATAAAGAATTGAATTTGCCATATATCTTTATTTCTTCCGTTGCTCAGTCTGGACTAACTCAATTGAAAGATAAATTATGGCAGATGCTGAATAAGGAGCCTGTTTAAATCCTGTTAAACCTATATTTTCTGGATCTGTTTTTGCTTATTTTTAGTAAAAACCAGATTATGAGATTTTTGAAATATTCTTTCTTACTATTATTTATTGCTGCCTGCAATTCTCCAAAGGCAGTGTATGACTACGACCAAAAGGTTGATTTCAGTCAGTATTCCAACTATTCTTTGTTTCCAGACTTACAAACTGGAGTCAGCCAGTTGGATGAGTCCAGACTGCTGGAAAGTCTGCAGGCTGGATTAAATGAAAAAGGTCTTAATAGATCAGAAGATCCTCAGATTTATGTAAATGTTTACACCAAAAGCTACGAGCAGGATAATCGAAGCCGATTGGGTGTTGGTATAGGTGGAGGCGGAGGTAATGTTGGAGTAGGAGTCTCCGGAGGCATTCCTGTGGGGCAAATGGATACCTACCTGCAGCTTACTTTTGATTTTATTGATGTTGAAGATGATGCTTTGATCTGGCAGGCGGTTGTTGAAAGTCCATTTAAAGTTAATGCCAAGCCACAGGCAAGACAGGAACAGTTTGATAAAATTGTCTCTGAAGCATTGAAAGCTTACCCTCCAGAAAAATAATTTAATTCTAAATTTTGTGGTGATGACTTCTTCGATCAAACAAAGTTTTTGACTTACAGGATAGGTTTTGAGTAAATGGATAATAACTAATAGACATGCCTGTAGCATTGGTTTTAGCTTCTAGGAATAAAAAAGCCCCGCAATTTGCGGGGCTTTCACTTTTTGATTGGTTAGTTAGTATCAGTTAGAAAACTTAGTTTTCGTCTTGATCTTCCATTTCCTGATCGTCCATATTGTTATTATCCATAGATCCATTTCGGTTAGATACTACGAATACACTTCTACGGTTTTTAGCATACTGCTCGTTTGTACAACCTGTTGGCTGAGTACAATCGTTTACCGGTCTATTTTCACCATATCCTTCAGAAGTAAGTCTTCCTTTGTCGATACCTTTTCCAACAAGGTAGTCTACAGTAGAAGCCGCTCTTCTTTTAGATAGTGCCATGTTATAGCTATCAGATCCTCTTGCATCAGCATGAGATTCAACCTTTACTTTAATGTTAGGGTTGTCATTCATATAAGTCACAACAGAATCAAGTATTGGCTTAGATTCAGCTTTGATAGTAGCCTTGTCAAAATCAAAGTATATTTTGCTTCCGTCGATAGGAATAATATCCTGACCACTAGTTTCATCAGTTACAGTAGGAGCCTCAATGATTTCATTCTCTTCACGTGTGAATTGGTACAGATTATCTGTTCCTCTTCTGTTTGAAGCGAAATAACCCATTTCTTCACTTTCTTTAATAACGAAAGCGAAGTCATCGTTCCCACTATTTATAGACGCCCCAAGGTTTTCAACTTCTGAAAAGTCACCTTCGGTTCTATAAATATCGAGGTTTCCAAATCCCTGGTGTCCGTCTGAAGTGAAATAAAGAACGTTTTCATCACTAATAAAAGGGAATTGATCTCTCTGCGCTGTATTTACTCCAGGTCCAAGATTCTGAGGAGCTCCATAAGTTCCATCTTCATTTACATCAACAACATAGATGTCAAAAGATCCGCTTCCACCTGGCATGTCACTGGCGAAGTAAAGTTTACTTCCGTCAGCGCTTAAGCTCGGGTGTTCTACTGAATAATCTTCACTGCTAAATGGTAGTTTTTCAACATTTGTCCATTCACCATCTACATTTTCAGCACGGTAAAGACTGATGTGAGCTACTTTAACATCATTTTCGTTTTTCACTCTGTCTTCATTAGTTCTATCAAAGAACATTACCATACCATCCTGGCTAAAAGTTGCTGAACTTTCGTGTTCATCAGTATTAATAGCATCAGAAAAAAGAACGATATCAGTCATTTCACCTTCATCATCCATTTCAGCACTATAAAGGTCTAAGGCAGGAAGTTTGTTCCATGGGTAAATAGGGCGCTCCTGATTTCTTGTAGAAGCAAAAGCGATACGGTCTCCATAGAATCCAATTCCGAAGTCTGAAGAAGACTGATTATTCATTATCTGATCATACTTGAATTTATGAGGAACCATAGTATCCAATTCACTCGCAAATTCTTCGTGATCCCAGTTTTCACCAGTTAATTCGTTCATCAAATTATCAGCTTTTACATAATTTCCGGCAGCCATCAAGGTGTGGGCATATCTAAACTGATACTCAGGTGCTACTGCTCCTTCATGTCTTAGGAAAAGCATTTCGTAAACTTCAGCTGCATTTTGCATTTGATTGGTGTAGAAATATGAGTCTCCCAAGTTCTGAAGAACTTCCTGAGATTTATTATTTACATTTTCATAAGCATCGGCTGCATCAATATAAGCTGCCTGGGCGAAAAACTTGTTTCCATCCCTGATGTCAGACTTTTGTCCGAAAGCAGTAATACTTACAAAAATTATTAAAAGTGTACTATATATATTTTTCATGTGAGTCGGGTTTTAGAAGAATCTTGGTGATTTGTCATATCCACTTTTAAGTCCGAATAGGTCAAGATCAAGTAAAAGTATGATCTCGTGTGAACCATCGTTACTGAAATCGTAGGTTGGATAATCATAAGCGTATCCAATTCTGAGGCCTGGAGTAACTCTGAAGTTAATCAAACCTGTTATAGTTTCATCGAACCTATAACCTACACCTGCTTCAAGTCTATCATATAATAATACGTTGGCATTAATGTCAACAGATAGCGGAGCGCCTTCAACACCTCTTACCAAAGTAGAGGGCTTTAATTTGAAGTTTTCTCCAATATCAAATACATATCCACCAGTTAAGTAGTAATGAATTTCTTCTGAACCTCTGTCACGAAGCGTTTGGCTGTCGTCCAGGTGATCTGAAGTTAACAGGTTAGGCGCTGAAACACCTAAATAGTGCTTGTCTCCAAACCAGAATGCACCAACTCCAAAAACAGGAAATACTTCACTGATGTTTTCAAAAGCCGGATCATCATTTTGATTGAGTTGT
>CAXGBX010000152.1:0-5871 GCA_964008195.1 uncultured Flavobacteriaceae bacterium | reverse complement strand
GAAAAGAAATTTTTAAAGAAAGAGACTACGCTTATATTTCTCATAGAGTAAACTCCTATGCGGTAGATCCTATGGTTTATATGGAATCTGCAAATACTTCTAACTTAAAAGCTATTGCTGTGGTAAGCGAAAATGAGATGACACGCAAGAATGCGGAAGGAGTTGAAAAAAAATTCTATAAAGACAATAACTGCTTTGGAGTCTTTCAAACACTCGAAGAAGCGGTAGCCTGGGTAAAATCCAGGATTTAATCCAGAAATTCCTCTACTTCAAAGTTGGATAAAAAGGTTTTTGCTTTCTGAATGTATGGAGCCATAGTCCTGTCTTCAGTTAAAACAGGAACAGATTCCCTGAAAATCTGAATAATCTTATCCAGCTTTTCTGAAGTTTTTGCAGGCTCTCTAAAATGAATTGCTTGTGATGCGTTGAATAATTCGATTGCCAATACCGTATTTAGATTTTCAACCACCTTAAGCAATTTAGTTGCGCTATTCGCCCCCATGCTTACATGATCTTCCTGCCCATTTGAGGAGACGATTGAATCTACGGATGCTGGCGTACATAATTGTTTATTCTGGCTAACTATACTTGCCGCGGTATATTGCGGAATCATAAAGCCTGAATTTAATCCTGGATTTTCAACAAGAAAAGCTGGAAGCCCTCGAAGCCCAGATACCATCTGATAAATTCTTCTCTCAGAAATATTAGCAAGCTCAGAAAGAGCAATCGCAAGATAATCCAAACCTAAAGCCAATGGCTGCCCATGAAAGTTTCCGCCGGAAATAATCTTATCGTCTTCAATAAATATATTTGGATTATCTGTTACAGAATTTATCTCGGTTTTTATGGTCTTTCTAACAAAAGACAACGTGTCTTTGGAAGCTCCATGTACTTGTGGAATACACCTGAATGAATAAGGATCCTGTACATTATCTTTCTCGGAAGCCGCTATCTCACTACCTTCTAAAAATTGCCTGATCCTTTCCGCAGTTTTTACCTGTCCGCGATGTGGCCTTACCATATGGACCAATTCATCGAAAGGAGATAGATTACAATCAAAGGCATCTACAGATATGGCACCGATAAGATCTGCCATATAAGACAATTTATAGGCTTTCAATAAGGCATAAACTCCATGAGCACTCATAAATTGGGTTCCGTTGAGTAAAGCCAAACCTTCCTTACTCTGCATTTTTATCGGCTCCCAGTTCATCTTTTTGAGTAGTTCTTCTCCTGAAATGATAGAATCCTGAAAATAAACCTCGCCATCCCCTATAAGCGGTAATGCCAAATGGGCCAATGGGGCCAGGTCGCCTGAAGCACCTAAGGATCCCTGTTCATAAATGACCGGCAAGAAATCGTTGTTATATAATTCAATTAATCTTTCCACCGTCTGCAGGGCAATTCCAGAATTCCCGTAGCTAAGAGATTGGATTTTAAGTAATAACATTAGTTTGATCACCGGTTTGGAAACCATATCTCCGGTTCCGCAGGCATGTGACCTTACCAAATTTTCCTGTAATTCAGTAAGTTTTTCTGAAGTGATTTTTACATTACAAAGAGCGCCAAAACCGGTATTGATACCATAAACAGGAACATCACTGGCCTTAATCTTGTTATTGAGATAGTCTCTGGATTTTTCTATATTCAATCTTGATTCATCACTTAAAGCCAGTTTTTTCTCATTTTTCAGAATATCCTGAATTACTTCAAGGTCTAAAACAGCTGAGCTTATATAATGATGATTTTGCATTTTTAGTGATTTGGTATATAGATTGCAAAAATCTTATTTCGGTTATAAGATTCCAAATTATTAGATCGTTAAATACAATTATTTTAAACGATTGTTAATTTTTATCTGGATCTTTTTACTCTCTTGTAAATATATCTTTAATAGCTCTACCGGTATTTTTAGCAATATCGCTAGCCATTACAGATTCATAGCCCATTTCTTCTGCAGCGATATCTCCTGAAATCCCATGAAGGTAGGTTCCGAACACTGCAGCATTTACCGGTTCATAAGCCTGCCCAATAAATGAAATTATAATACCCGATAAAACATCTCCACTACCCGCTGTCGCCATTCCAGGGTTTCCTGAATTATTTACATATATATTTTCCCTGTCGATAATAAAAGTATGGGCGCCTTTCACTACAACAATAACTTTGTATTTTTTACTGAATTCTTTTACAAGATCCAATTTGTGAAAGTCGTCGTTCCACTCCCCTATCAATCTTTTAAGTTCACCAGGATGAGGGGTCAAAACAGAATTCTCTGGAAGTAATTCAAGAAGCTCCCTATTTTCTGAAAGGATATTTAATCCGTCGGCATCTATTAAAACAGGGGTTTTAATTGATTCCAGTAATTCTTTTAGCGCCTGGACAGATTTTGGATGAGTTCCAACTCCCATTCCAAAACATACCGTATCTGCTTCAAAATCCTTCGGATAAGTGCTCAGCATATCATTTTTTGGATCGGTCATTACCATAGCTTCGGGCAAACCAGTTTGAATTATATCGTAGCCACACTTCGGAATATATAAACTACAAAGACCTGTGCCTGCCCTCAAGGCAGCTGTTCCAGTTAGTAACACACTTCCCATTTTTCCATAACTTCCCCCGGCAATCAATATTTTTCCATAATTGCCTTTATGGGAATTATTTTTTCTTGGTCTATAAAGACTTACAGCTTCTTGTTTTCCAATTAGGAACGTTCTTGAGTCCAGATTACCAATAAACTCCCTGTCCAGACCGATATCCAGCACCTGAAGGTCCCCAATATAATCCATAGTATCTGGCAGGAAAAACACCAGTTTGGGAGATTGGAAACTCAAGGTGAAACTGGCATTAATAACAGCGGCATCTCTTCCCGTAGCCTTATCAGAAAATAGGCCACTCGGCATATCGATTGCCAATGTAAAAGCCTGCGAATTATTGATCAATCTTACGAGCTTGGCTACCCAGCCTTCAATAGGCCTGTTCAATCCAATCCCAAAAATAGCATCGATCACAAAATCCCCAATATTGATCTCTGGAAAATCATCTTCATCTTTAATGGATTCCGGCCAATCCTTAGTTATCTCTTTCAGCCTTTCGTAATTAGCCAAAAAATCTTCAGATCTATCATCACTATAATTTACCACATACACAGTGACGTGGTAACCATGCTGAATTAAATGTCTCGCCACCACAAGGCCATCTCCCCCATTATTTCCAATTCCACAGAAAATTTTAATAGGAATTGGTGCTCCCTGTAATCGATTGTCAATCTCATCAAAAACAAGAGTGGCCGCCCGTTCCATCAATTGTTCTGAAGTTATATCCTGTTTTTTGATCGTTTCTTTGTCAGCTTCTGAAAGTTGTTCCGCAGAAAGTATTTTCATAAGATTATTTTTCCTTTTTGAAGTTTAAATATAAGTAAAGCTTTCATATTAGATATTAATTGATAAAAAGCTCAAATAAATATTGTATTCATTCTGAATTGAATAAATTTGCGCAAATTTTTAAAGAAAATGAAAGAAATAGCTCTATCTGAAAAGCACAGAGAATTGAATGCTAAAATGGTTCCTTTTGCCGGTTATAATATGCCGGTATCATATGAAGGAGTAAATATTGAGCATGAAACCGTTAGAGAAAAATTAGGGGTCTTTGATGTTTCTCATATGGGTGAATTTCTGGTTTCCGGAGAGAATGCATTGGAATTAATTCAAAAAATCAGTTCCAATGATGCCTCAAAACTGGTAGATGGTAAAGCGCAATATTCCTGTATGCCCAATGAAGATGGTGGTATTGTAGACGATTTGATCATTTACAGGATTGATGCTGAAAAATATTTACTGGTGGTGAACGCTTCTAATATTGAAAAAGACTGGAACTGGATTTCCCATCACAATACCATGGATGCTACCATTCGTGATATGAGCGATGAAATGTCTTTGCTGGCAATACAGGGACCAAAAGCGGCCGAAGCCATGCAATCTATTACTGAAGTAGACTTAGAGAATATGAAGTTCTACACTTTCGAGGTTGGAAAGTTTGCTAATGTAGATAAAGTGATCATTTCTGCGACGGGATATACTGGAAGTGGTGGATTTGAGATCTACTTTAAAAATGAAGATGCAGAGCAAGTCTGGGATGCGGTTATGGAAGCTGGAAAAGATTATGGCATCAAACCTATTGGCCTTGCCGCCAGGGATACACTAAGGCTTGAAATGGGATTCTGTCTTTATGGCAACGATATAGATGAAACCACCTCTCCCATTGAAGCAGGATTGGGATGGATTACAAAATTCACGAAAGACTTTATCAATAGTGAGGAGCTTAAAAAGCAGAAAGAAAATGGACCAGAGCGTAAACTGGTAGCTTTTGAACTTGATGAACGCGGAATTCCCCGCCAGGGATATGATATTGTTGATGAAAATGCTAAGAAAATTGGAGAGGTAACTTCGGGCACCATGTCCCCTTCCCTTGAAAAAGGAATAGGTTTAGGATATGTTCCAGCTGAACTTGCAGGTGTTGGAAATAAAATTTCTATCCAGATTCGCAAAAAATTTGTTCCTGCAACCCAGGTGAAATTGCCCTTTTATAAAGGTTAATTTATTTGAAACGAATTCTCATTTTAGGAGCTAGCGGATTTATAGGCAATGCCTTATATAAAGAGCTATGCTCCTACTTTGATACCCACGGCACCTATCATACAGCAAATACGTTTTTTGATGATAACCATCAGTTCCACCATTTTGATATGGAAACTGAGAACATCGAAATCCTTCTGGAAAATCTTAAACCAGATATTATCATTTCTTCCCTCAGAGGAAGTTTTGAAGCGCAAATATCAACGCACTTTTCTATTATTAATCATATTTTAAAATATGATAGTAAACTTATATTTATAAGTTCAGCGAATGTTTTTGATGCTTTTACCAATTTCCCGTCTTACGAATATGATAAAACCTTAAGTCAAAGTATTTACGGAAGGTTCAAAATTAAGATTGAAAATGCCTTACTAAGACTACCAAACCATACTTATAACATCATAAGGCTTCCCATGGTTTTTGGAAAATCTTCTCCCAGGATTAAGCAAATCAAGACCATTCTGGATTTGGGAGAGCCATTGGAGGTTTTCCCCAACGTAGTAATTAATGCTACTGAAATTCTAAAGCTTACCCAACAAATACACTACATTATCAACAGAAAAAAACAGGGGGTTTTTCATCTGGGCAGTACAGATCTCACTCATCAAAAAGATTTCATAGAAGAGTTATGTATAGAACTGGGATATGAAAATCCGCTTTTCAAAAATGTGTATGATTCCAATTACGACAGGTTTCTGGCAGTTTTACCAAAAGACAATAATTTACCTGCAAATTTGCAAATTAATATTCAGCAGGTGATTAAAGCTTCTACTAAACTATAGCTGTTAATCTTATACTAAACCAAACCTGTACAATTCTTTTTCCCTTCTAAAGTTTTAAATTGAAGTGAAACCAAAAAATCATAAGAACAATGAAAAAATTAAGCGAAGAAGATATTCAGAAGAAATTAGAAGAACTTAAAGGCTGGACTTACGCCAAACAAGCCATCCATACTTCTTTTCAGTTTGAAAATTTTAAGGAAGCATTTACGGTAATGACGCGTATAGCTTTTGAAGCAGAGGCACAACAGCACCACCCAAACTGGGGTAACGTTTTTAATGAATTGGAAATCTCCCTATCCACGCACGATGCTGATGGAGTTACCGAAAAAGATTTCAAACTGGCACGCGCCATTGAAGATATTATTGAGTCTACCAACTAAGAAGAATAACTATACTGATTGAGAGCTCTTAATTTTCCTCAAAAAGTTAAGAGCTTTTTGAGGAAAATTAAGAGC
>CAXGBX010000151.1:0-5872 GCA_964008195.1 uncultured Flavobacteriaceae bacterium | reverse complement strand
ACTAACATATTTAACGACCATTTAACAGCCCGGAATTCCTCTTCAAAATTGTATATTTGTGCCACTTTAAAATGACTTATGAAACTGACATTTTATAAATATCAGGGTACCGGGAATGATTTTATAATGATCGATAATCGGGACAAGACATTATCCAAAAATGATACCAAATTAGTAAATAAGCTATGTGACCGTAAATTCGGCATAGGTGCTGATGGACTGATTCTGTTAGAAAATTCAGAAGATACCCAGGACGATTTTAAAATGGTATATTTTAATGCTGATGGGAACGAAAGCAGCATGTGTGGGAACGGCGGCAGATGCCTGGTAGCTTTCGCGAAATTTCTCGGTATAATTGAAGGGTCTGCAAGGTTTACTGCCATAGATGGAGTTCATGAAGCTACTATCCAGGACAGTATCGTCAGTTTAAAAATGCAGGATGTAAATCATGTCTCAGAGCAGGAAGATTTTTTATTTTTGGACACTGGTTCTCCACATCATGTGATTTTTACTGATAATATTAAAGATATTGATATAAAAAAAGAAGGGGCAGAAATTCGATATTCTGATAGATACCTTAAAAATAAAGGCACCAACGTGAATTTTGTAAAACCCGTTTCAGAAGATACATTTTCAGTACGTACTTACGAAAGGGGAGTGGAAGATGAAACGCTTTCCTGTGGAACCGGAGTAACTGCTGTGGCTTTGGCTGCATTTAAGTCAACTCGTACCAGTTCAAATGAAGTCAAACTCAATACTCCCGGTGGAGAACTTTCTGTCAAATTTGAAAAAACAAAGAATGGTTTTTCTGATGTTTGGTTGTCTGGGCCGGCGACATTTGTTTTTAAAGGTGAGATCGTATGCTAACTTTACAAGGTGAAAAGGTTTATTTAAGAGCTGTTGAACCTGAAGATCTTGATTTTGTTCATGAAATTGAGAATAATGAAAATTTCTGGGAAATAAGTGTGACTCAATCTCCCTATTCCAAATTTCTTATCAGGCAGTATATAGAAAATGCCCACCGTGATATTTATGATATCAAACAGTTGCGATTGGTGATCTGCACCAAAAGAGGGAGAGCTGTAGGTTTAATAGATGTTTTTGATCTTGAACCCAGGGACAAACGTGCAGCTATTGGTATTTTGATCGCGAATAAAAAAGATCGAAGAAAAGGTTTTGGATCTGAAAGTTTATCCCTTCTTTGTAATTATTGCTTTACTCATTTGGGACTACATCAGGTTTACGCCAATGTTACTGCAAATAATAAGGATAGCATGAAAGTATTTGAGAATAATGGTTTTAGAAAGATTGGTTTAAAAAAAGACTGGACGCTCTTCAACGGTGAATATAAAGATGAATGGCTTTATCAATTAATAAGTAATGTACATTAAAAAATTACTCATTGCGATCGTAATCCTTGGACTCATTGGCTTGGGAATTTTTGGTTACTACGTTTACAACAGCATATTTGTTTCCAACACCAGTTTTGATGATGAACAGGAAATAGTTTATATCCCTACAGGATCAAATTTTCAAACTGTCCTGGATTCATTACGGCCGTTGCTAAAAGATGTAAATTCTTTTGCGCTGGTGGCTGAAAAGAAAGCTTACTCAAACAGGGTTAGACCTGGGAGGTATGTTCTAAATAAGGGTATGAATAATAATGAGCTGGTAGATCGTTTGAGAAGTGGTAACACTCCGGTAAAAGTTATTTTCAATAATCAGGAGAGATTAGAAGATCTGGCCGGAAGAATTTCTACTCAAATTGAGGCGGATAGTGTCGAGTTGCTCGAATCTTTTAATAATGAGGAGTTTTTGAAATCGAATAACCTGGATAAAAAAAACGCCCTGAATATTTATATTCCGAATCAATATGAATTCTACTGGAATACTTCTGCGGAAGAATTTCAGGAGAGAATGAAAAAGGAATATGATCGATTCTGGAATGAAAACAGAAGAAATAAGGCTGAAAGCATAAATCTTAGTCCGCAGGAAGTTACGGTGATCGCATCCATTGTTCAAAAAGAAACCGCGAAAGTTGACGAAAGGCCAAGGGTAGCTGGTGTTTATATGAATCGTTATAAGAATGGATGGAAGCTGGATGCGGATCCTACAGTGATTTACGCCATTAAAGAAAAAACCGGGAACTTTGACACAGTAATCAAGCGTGTGCTTTATAAGGATCTGGAATTAGACTCTCCATATAATACCTATAAATATAAACAACTTCCACCTGGACCTATTGCAATGCCTGATATTTCATCTATTGATGCAGTATTAAATTATGAAGATCATGATTTCTTCTATTTTGTGGCTGATGTAGAAAACTTCGGTTACCATAAATTCGCCAAAAATCTTGCCCAACATAACCGGAATAAGCAGGAATATGTACGCTGGATCAATAAGCAGGGAATAAAACGATAATTGTCATTTAACCGGTGTAACCTCAATTTTTTGATTGTCAATAAGTTATGGTTTAGTTAAAAACGAATAACTTTAGAAAAGCTTTAACAGCCTGTAATTCAAATTATTAAAAATTGTCGTACATTTGCGCCGCGAATATGAAAGGGGTGCAATTTAATTTTCAGGTTGCACGTTATCCTTTTCAAAAACGAAAATAATGAGAAAGAAAATTGCAAAATTTTCAATCTTGCCACTTGTAGCGGGCTCAATTTTTTTTAGTTTTTCAACTAAAGATGCTGCAAATTTAGATATGGAACAATACTCCACTTACGATCTTGACCTGGATTATACGGTCCCTGATCTGCGAGGTGAGATTACTCCGGAATTCGAGATTTCCCATACATCCCCGATTTTAGGTAAATCCTACGTTGGTTTTAAAGAAGCTTTGGCTTTTAAAGAGTCCAGAGGTGACTACAAAACCATTAACGAGTATGGTTATCTGGGAAAATATCAGTTTGGAAAAGGGACTTTAAAACTTGTGGGTGTTTACGACAGTATAGGCTTTTTAAACTCCCCGGCATTGCAGGAAGCTGCGTTCTACGCAAATGCTTCCAGGAACAAGTGGATACTTCAAAGAGATATTAAAAGATTTGTTGGAAAGAATATCAATGGGGTAGAAATCACTGAATCTGGGATTTTAGCGGCGGCACATCTTGCCGGTCCCGGTAGTGTAAAGAAATATCTTCGTAGTTGGGGAGCTCAGGCTTTTAGTGATGCATTCGGCACAACTATCAAAACATATATGAAGCGTTTTGGTGGTTATGATACATCCTTTGTAAAAACTGAGAAAAACGCCAGAGTAGACTTCGACCGTTTATCAGCTTAAAGATCTTTTTGAATAATAAATATAGCCGGTCTTTTATGGAGATCGGCTTTTATATTTTGCCATTCTGAAGCTGTGGCAGTTCTAATGAATTCGGTTTCCAAACTTAAATCACAAGCCACACAAATCCTGGTAGTTGGATGCAGGTTTTGAATAAGATCTTCCAGAAATTTCATATTCCTATAAGGGGTCTCGATAATAATTTGCGCCTGGTTCTTTTCCAAAGAAATTCTTTCAAGCTGCTTTATTTCCTGTTTTCGTTCTTTTTTATCTATGGGTAAATATCCATGAAAAGTAAAACTCTGCCCGTTCATTCCACTAGCCATCATAGCAAGTAGAATGGATGAAGGGCCAATAAGTGGCACTACCTGAATATTATATCTGTGTGCTAATTTTACAATTTCAGCACCAGGATCTGCTACTCCGGGGCAACCGGCTTCACTTAATAAACCTATGTTTTTTCCTGCCTTGGCGGGATCCAGGAATGTGGGAATTTCTGATGCTTCAGTGAATTTATTCAGGCCTTTCAGTCTTAAGCTTTGCTGAGATTTTTCAGGAAGAATTTGTTTGATAAACCTTCTGGCAGACTTTTCGTTTTCTACAATAAAATCTTCGATCCCATCAATAATATTTGAATTCATCGGTGGAAAAACCTTATCAGGATTAGATTCTCCCAGGCTTACGGGAATCAGGTAAAGTTTTCCAAATTTTTCAGTTGAACTCATAAAGTTCCCTTTTCTAACTTTTCTGCAATAATTTCACAGGCTTCATTCAGCATTTGGTAAACATTCTCGAATCCCTGTTCACCTCCATGATATGGGTCTGGAACATCTACATTTTCAGAAGGAAAAATTTCTTCAAGAATTAAGTGAACCTTTTGGCGGTCTTCATCGGTTTCAGCTAAAGACATTACATCTTTAAAATTGGAGTTGTCCATAGTAAAGATGAAGTCAAAATCTTCAAAATCCTTTTTTGAAAACTGTCTTCCGCGTTGATCGGTAATATCAAGATCGTACCTTTTAGCCGTAGCTATAGATCTGCTATCTGGTTCAGAGCCGATATGCCAGCTACCTGTACCTGCGGAGTCTACAAATACCTTACTGGAATCTACTTTAGATTTAAGAATACCTTCGGCTAAGGGTGATCTGCAAATATTGCCGAGGCACACCATTAATACCCTGGTTTTCATAAATTATTTTTTATAAGGTGAGTTTCTTATTGAGGTCTTCAACAAATTTTTTGAACTGCTTGTCTGTAGCAGCAAGATTATCTACAGTTTTGCAAGCATGTAGAACGGTGGCATGATCCCGGCTTCCAATTTGAGAGCCAATACTTGCCAGAGATGCTTTGGTGAACCTTTTGGCAAAAAACATAGCCAGTTGTCTTGCCTGTACAATATGTCTTTTTCTGGTTTTAGATTGTAGTGTATCTACATCCATTTGGAAATAATCACTTACAATTTTCTGAATATAATCTATGGAAACCTCACGCTTGGTATTTTTTACGTAATTATCTACGATTTTCTTAGCAAGCTCAAGAGTAATATCCTTTTTGTTGAAAGAAGAGTGGGCGATAAGAGATATGATCGCTCCTTCCAGTTCCCTGATGTTCGTTTTAATGTTATTAGCAAGAAATTCCACGATATCTTCAGGCATTTCAACTCCATCACGATAAAGTTTGCTCTTTATGATTGAAACGCGAGTCTCAAAATCTGGATGCTGTAATTCAGCAGAAAGTCCCCATTTAAATCTTGAAAGTAAGCGTTGTTCAATATCCTGCATATCTACAGGAGCTTTATCACTTGTTAAAATAACCTGTTTTCCATTTTGATGTAGGTGGTTAAAAATGTGGAAAAATACATCCTGTGTTCCTGCTTTACCTGAAAGTAGCTGAATATCATCAACTACCAGTACATCAATGATCTGATAGAAATGAATAAAATCGTTACGATTATTCTTTTTTACAGACTCTATATATTGCTGGGTAAATTTTTCTGCGGAAATGTATAAAACTGTTTTTTCCGGGTATTTATCCTTTATCTCAACACCAATAGCGTGAGCAAGATGGGTTTTTCCCAATCCAACGCCTCCAAATATTAAAAGCGGATTGAAGGAAGTTCCCCCTGGCTTGTTCGCTACAGCCAGCCCTGCCGATCTTGCAAGTCTATTAGATTCACCTTCAAGAAAATTCTCAAAATTATAATTAGGGTTTAACTGAGATTCGATCTTTACATTCCTTATACCTGGAATGATAAAAGGATTCTTTAGCTCCGGACTTTTATTCTTGATTGGAACGTCTACTTCTTGAGAAGTCATTTGTGCTCTTTGGGTGCTTGGAATTTTTTCCGTGAATGGTAATTTATTACCATACGTATTTTCCATTTTAATTACATATACCAATTTAGCTTTATCGCCAAGTTCTCTGGTAAGAGAAACCTTTAACAACTTTACATAATGTTCTTCCAGCCACTCATAGAAAAACTTGGATGGCACCTGTATGCTCAGGGCACAATCTGTAAGTTTCACTGCTTGGATAGGTTCAAACCATGTTTTATATGCTTGAGGTGTAATATTATCCTGAATAAAT
>CAXGBX010000150.1:0-6016 GCA_964008195.1 uncultured Flavobacteriaceae bacterium | reverse complement strand
ATTGCTTTATTGCTTAATATCGTAGATGGATTATTAAGGGCTTCCTGTACATTCGCTTTGTCTTTAAAATAAACCCACGCATGTTCTTCCTGCGCATAAGAAAAACAGGAGATCAGAAAAAAGAACAAATAAAGTCTTTTCATGGGAAGGACTCTAAAGCCATTAATTTACGAAATAACGCCGGAACCTAAACATTCTTCATTCTTATACCAGGCTACAAACTGACCCTCGGTAATGGAAGCTTGCGGTTCATCAAATATCACATACATGCCATTTTCGGTTTGGTGCAATGTGGCATCCTGAAGAGGCTGGCGATATCTAATTCTTGCTTTGAGTCTCAACTCCTCGCCATTAGAGATCGCTAAGTCCTTACGCACCCAATGAACTTCGTCCTGAGCTATAAAAAGACCCTGACGGTATATTCCCGGATGATCTTTTCCCTGGCCCGTATAGATCACATTTTCCTTAACATCTGTATCTATCACAAATAGTGGTTCCGGGGTGCCACCAACCGCAAGTCCTTTACGCTGGCCTTTGGTAAAATAATGTGCTCCCTGGTGTTTCCCAACCACTTTGCCATCTGCCCGCTGATAATTGAATTTTTTCGACAGGTATTTTAATTGCTCTTTTTTAGATGTAAAATTTATATCTTCTTCCTGATAGGAATTATTTTCTGCGGAAACTTCAACGATCACGCCTTCCTTAGGCTTTAATTTCTGCTGAAGAAAATCTGGAAGTCTTACTTTTCCAATAAAGCAAAGTCCCTGGGAGTCTTTCTTTTCTGCCGTAACAAGATTTTGTTCCGCAGCGATCTTTCTCACTTCAGATTTTTGCAATTCCCCGATAGGAAAAAGTGTTTTGGAAAGTTGTTCCTGGGTTAGCTGACAAAGAAAATATGACTGATCTTTATTATTATCTTTTCCGGAGAGCAGCTGGTAAATGGTTTCCCCTTCTTTTTCAAATTCTCCTTTTCGGCAATAATGTCCCGTTGCGACATAATCGGCACCAAGAGAGAGTGCAATTTTCATGAAAACATCGAATTTGATCTCACGATTGCAAAGTACATCTGGATTTGGGGTGCGACCTCTTTCGTATTCGTTAAACATATAGTCTACGATACGTTCTTTGTATTGTTCACTAAGGTCTACGGTCTGAAAAGGAATCCCTAATTTATCTGCGACCATCATGGCGTCGTTACTGTCATCCAGCCAGGGGCATTCGTCTGAAATAGTCACAGAGTCATCGTGCCAGTTCTTCATAAATAGACCAATCACTTCATAACCCTGCTCTTTTAAGAGATAGGCTGAAACACTTGAATCTACACCTCCAGATAAACCAACAACGACTTTTTTCATTTCTTTTATACTTTGCATTAACCGAATAAGAAGTCGGTAAAATTTGTGCAAAATTACGAAATAAAAAGAGGCTGTCTAAAAAGTACTGATTTCGTCAAGCTGAAATTGATTCAGCTTCTTATTGATTGTGATTTTCAATTATTTAAGATCCTGAAATAAATTCAATATAACGTTTTCCGATTTTTTGGACAGCCTCTTTATTCAGAAGATTTAAAAATTATTGTCTTTCAAAAGTTATACTGGAAGTAGGGAGATCATTTGGAGTAAAAGTAAATCTATCTCCATTAAAACTCACAGTCCCAGGTAAAGCTTGGTCTAATCCTGGAACCTTTATAGTATATTGAGAACCTGACGAATTGCTCCAGGTGCCGTTATCAGTTTCGAAATCACACTCCCCACCTTCTCTAGAATAAAACTCAGAAGAAGCAGTGTTATCTGCATTAAAAGTAATGTTAGACTGTCTCGTGCAATCATCTAAAGCGAAAGGCACATTGTTAGCTTCAACCAGGAACCAGGTGCCAACGATATTTCCTTCAGCACTTGTTGCGTCATCGTCGTCACTGCATGCAGTGAAAAGTGTCATTGATAATAATAGAATTAAGAACTTTTTCATAAGTAGCTATTTTAGTTATTCAAATATATTCAATAATTAGTAATCTTCTTCTTTTTCTAATTTCCCATCAGAGAAATACTTCCAGGTGCCGATCTTACTACCTTCTGTATATTGACCTTCCATAAGTTTTTCCCCTTTAGGTGTATAATATATAGCAGGGCCGTGTAATTCTCCATCTTTATAATTAAGGTCTTTAGTCACCTGGCCATTATCGGCATAAATAAAACTTTTACCATCTTTTTGCCCATTTACGTAATTCGTTTTCTCAGCAAGTTTTCCGTTGGTAAAATACGTTTTCTGAAAACCGTATAAACTGTCGTTTTTATAAGTTTCTATCATCATGATACTATCAGATTTTTGATGATAATATACCCATTCGCCTTCCCGTTTTTTATCCAACATCATTCCTTCACTAATCGGTTTGCCCTCTTGGGTATAATAAGTAACCTGTACCGAATCCTGAGGCTGTTCGAAATCCATGATAGCGGTTGGATGATTATAAAAACCCTTTTTATAAAATTTGAATTTGCCTTTTTCCTTACCATGCTCGAAAGTACCTTCGAATTTAGGGTTCTGAGTGTCTTCAAATTCTACTTTCCAGAAGCCATGACGTTTCCCATCTTTATCATATTGGTTTTTTTGAGCATGACTATTTACGGAGAATAAGAGTATCGTAATTATGTAAAAAATATATCTTATCATTTTTAGAATAAGCCTTATTATTCGCAGAGTTAATAATTTATTTTAGATTATTTCAAAAACCAATCCATTTTTAAAACTCTGAAATATCGAATTTATTTTAAAGAGTTAACGATAAAAAAAGCCCGGTAAGAACCGGGCTGTAACAATGTTATTTCTTTTGTTTTTTCTGCTGTTCTTCAGCCTGCTCCATCATTTCCTGGAACTTTCGGGTAAACCTGTTCTGTTTCTTAGGTTTCTTTTTATTCTCCTGAATTTTAGCATGAATTTTATCTTCATCTATGATCACATATTTAATCACTAGCATAATCCCAATAGTAATTAGGTTAGAAGTGAAATAATATAGTGAAAGTCCACTCGCGTAATTATTGAAGAATATCAACATTACTAACGGAGATAGATACATTAAGAATTTCATATTTGGCATTCCTGGCTGCTGATTGGCCTGCATGCTCTGGCCTGTGGTCATCATCATATAAATAAAGATAGCTACAGATGCCAAAATTGGGAATAAACTCACATGATCCCCGTAAAATGGAATATGGAATGGCAATTCAGCCACAACATCATAACTTGATAAATCATCTGCCCAAAGGAAACTTTTCTGTCTTAGTTGAAACGCACTCGGGAAAAACTGGAATAAAGCATAGAATACCGGAATTTGCATAAGCGCCGGTAAACATCCACTCATAGGGCTGGCTCCCGCCTTGCTATAAAGCTTCATGGTTTCCTGCTGCTTTTTCATTGCATTGTCCTTATACTTTTCATTCAATTCGTTGATCTCAGGTCTAAGAATTTTCATCTTAGCCTGGGATAGGTATGATTTGTATGTTACGGGGGATAATACAATTCTAACCACAATAGTCATAGCGATAATGGCTAGGCCGTAACTTGGCAATACTCCTGCTAAAAAGGCGAAAAATGGAATGAAAAGATATTTATTGATCCACCCGAAAATCCCCCAACCCAATGGAATAATTTCATCCAGGTTACGATCGTAATCATTCAGGATTTTATAGTCTGAAGGGCCATAATACCAATTCATGCTATAATTCAATTCGCCGGCATTTAATTCTAAAGGAATGGTAGAGGCGAAAGTTTTGGTGTAAACCGTATCAACTTCTTCATCTTCTACAAGGTTTTCAACTTTAAAACTACTCGTTGTAAAAGGATTATCGGTTAAAAGAATAGAAGAGAAAAAGTGTTGTCTATAGGCGATATAGCTAATATCTTCATCATCGTCTTCCCCATCGCTCACACTATCGTCGTCACCTCCATCATATTCATAAATAAGGTCGGTATATCTATTCTCGTAAGAAATACTTTTAGCATGGCGGTAGCCTTTGAGTTTCCAATCCAGCGTTGGTGTTTCACCAGAGTTTAGCACACCGGTTAATCCCTGAGATCGTATGCTGAAATCCAGCATATATTCTCCCGGGCGCATGGCGTAACGATATTCCAGATATTCATCTTCTGAAACCTTTAATTTCATGGAAAGGATCTGATTTCCATTATTTTCAGTAAGTTCTGGTTCAAAGAATAGATTCTCAGTATTCAGTGTTCTACCGTCGGTAGTACTGAAATTCATATTAAAAGAAGCATTTCCGTCTTTGATAAGATAAACCGGAATGGAATCAAATGTCTTATAGTTTTTAAGTCGGGCTTCTTCGATATATCCACCTTTATTGGCAACTTTAAGTTCTAGAACATCATTAGAAATGGTGGTAGTTCCTCCCTGTGCAGCATTCAGTGTTTCTGAATAACCAAAAGCACCTAAACGACGTTGTGCATCGGCCAGAGATGTAGAATCGCTGGAGGTAGAGTTTTCAGGTGATTTATCAGCAACCTTATTTTCCTGTGTTCCTGGTTCAACTTGTTCTGTAGAGGTCTCTTCGGTTACAGTTTCATCAGGAGTGTTATTGTATAGCATCCATAACAGGAGTCCTCCAATTAAAATGAATCCAATGATGGATTGAACGTCTATTTTCTTTTCTTCCATTACTTAATTTTGCTTAATCTTCCAAGGTCAAAAAAACGGCCAGTTTTTATTTCTGTGCCATCTTGGCATTTTTTTGTTTTACGGAATGTTCGTGTGCGGCTTTTACAAAAGAAACAAAAAGCGGATGCGGATTGGCCACAGTACTCTTATATTCCGGGTGATATTGAACACCTACAAACCAGGGATGATCTTTAAGTTCAATAATTTCTACCAGGCCGGTTTCAGGATTAACCCCGGTACTTAACATTCCGGCATTTTCCAGTTGTTCTTTGTATTTGTTATTATACTCATAACGATGGCGGTGACGCTCCTTGATCATATCCTGATCGTAAACCTTATGAATAATCGAGTCTTTGGTTAATTCACAGTCCCAGGCACCCAACCGCATGGTTCCGCCTTTGTGAGTAACTTCTTTCTGAGCTTCCATAAGATCAATAACCGGATGTTTTGTATCTGCATCCATCTCTTTGGAATTGGCCCCTTTTAACTGAAGTACGTTCCGTGCAAATTCTATTACTGCCATTTGCATACCCAGACAGATTCCCAGAAACGGAAGATTATTTTCACGGGCATAGCGCACCGCATCAATTTTACCTTCAATTCCACGTTCACCAAAACCAGGGGCTACAAGAATTCCGTCAAGATGGCTTATTTTATTATGAATGGTGCTATCGTTGATAAATTCTGAATGAATGTATTCCACGTTTACAGAAACTTCATTTTCAGCACCTGCATGGATAAAAGACTCTAATATTGATTTGTAAGAATCCTGAAGCTCCACATATTTTCCAATTAAGCCGATATGTACTTCGGCTTTCGGATTTTTATGTCTTTGCAAGAACTGATTCCATCGGTCAAGATTTGGTGTAGAATCATCTGGTAAGGCCAGTTTTTTCAAAGTTACCGTATCCAGACCTTCTTTCAGCATCATATTTGGCACATCGTAAATAGTTGGTGCATCGATACTTTGAATTACCGCCTCCTGTCTAACATTACAAAAAATGGCCAATTTTCTACGAATATCATCAGATAGTTCGTGCTCTGTCCTGCATACAAGAATATCAGCTTTTATTCCACTTTCCATCAGTGTTTTTACACTGTGCTGAGTGGGCTTGGTTTTTAATTCACCAGCAGCGGAAAGATAGGGAACAAGAGTAAGATGAATAACCAATGCATTATCGTCTCCCAATTCCCATTTCAACTGTCTAACAGCTTCAATATAAGGTAGAGATTCAATATCACCTACAGTACCACCAATCTCTGTAATTACAATATCGTAATCCCCGTTTTTACCAAGAATCTGGATTCGTTCTTTAATTTCATTGGTAATATGAGGTACTACCTGAACTG
>CAXGBX010000149.1:0-6024 GCA_964008195.1 uncultured Flavobacteriaceae bacterium | reverse complement strand
AAGTAGACCGGGAAGAAAGGCCAGATGTAGACCAGGTTTATATGAATGCAGTTCAGGCAATGACTGGTATGGGGGGATGGCCTATGAACGTAGTTGCGCTCCCTGACGGCAGACCTGTTTGGGGCGGGACCTACTTTAAGAAAGAACAATGGATGCAGGCCCTGGAGCAAATAGCGCATCTCTACGAATCCCAGCCAGATAAATTACTGGAGTATGCTAAAAAACTGGAACAGGGGCTAAAGCAAATCCAGATTATAGAACCGGTCAAAGACCCAGAGAAACTCCAGAAAGATTTTTTTTATCCCATCATTGAAAAATGGAAGCGTTCTTTTGATCATAAAAACGGAGGTTATCAGCGTTCCCCAAAATTCATGATGCCAAATAATTATGAGTTTTTACTGAGGTATGCTTTTCAGAATTCAGATGAAAATTTAAAATCCCATTGTTTACTATCTTTAGATAAAATCTCCTGGGGAGGAGTTTTTGATCCAATTGAAGGAGGATTTTCCCGATATTCTGTTGACGAAAAATGGCATGTTCCGCATTTTGAAAAAATGTTATATGACAATGCGCAATTGGTCAAGCTTTATTGTAATGCTTATAAAATCACTAAAAATACCTGGTATGAACAAGTTGTAAGAGATACCCTGAAATTCATTTCCGAAGATATGACCGATGCTTCAGGAGCATTTTATTCTGCTTTAGATGCAGATAGCCTGGATAGAGAAGGAAAAAAAGTAGAAGGTGCTTATTATGTATGGGAAAAGGAGGAATTAAAATCAATTCTAGAAGAAGACTATGAACTATTTTCCGAATATTATAACATTAACAGCTACGGAAAATGGGAAGCAGATAATTACGTTCTAATAAGGACGAAATCCCTGGATCAACTTTCCAAGGAATTTAATATTGAAGTAGATGAATTGAATAAACGAATCTCTAATTGCAACGAAACATTAAAAAAAGCTAGAAGGAAAAGAGAAAAACCAGGGCTGGATGATAAATCGCTTACATCCTGGAATGCTTTAATGATCACTGGATATTGCGAAGCTTACAATACATTCAGAGATAAGGAATATATAGATGCTGCTGAAAAGAATGCCTCATTTATCATTAACCATCAATTACAGTTAGATGGGAGCTTATATCATACTTACAAAAACGGGAAAAGCAGCATTAATGGCTACCTGGAAGATTATGCCTTTACAATATCGGCGTTTTTAGACCTTTATGAATCATGCTTTGACGAAATTTATCTGGAACATATTCAAAAGTTAATCAATATTGTTGAGACAGATTTTCGGGACCTGAACTCCGGACTCTACTTTTTCACTTCAATAAAAGATCGTGAGCTAGTTACAAAAACCATCGAGATCAATGATAATGTGATTCCTGCATCTAATTCAGAAATGGCCAAAAACCTGTTCCGATTTGGCAAATTAACCGGGAATAGAAGTTACGTTAAGAAATCAGAAAAAATGCTTCACACAATTATTGAGAAGATTCCCGAGTATCCCCAATCCTATTCCAACTGGTTAGATTTATTGCTGAATTTTACGAATCCCTATTATGAAGTGGCGATAACTGGAGAAAAGTACAAAAATATGGCAGCCAGATTTCAGAGTGAATATTTGCCAAATATAACGCTGGTTGCAACAGATTCAGCTTCAGATTTAAGGCTGTTGGAAGATCGGCTGGTGAAAAATAAAAATCTAATCTATATTTGCGAAGAAGGCTCCTGCCAGGTTCCTGAATCCTCAGAAGAGGTTGCGATTAAATATATATCGCAAGTTTAACAAAATTTAAACAGGAAATAAAGTCAATTTATTTACAATAGGGGCTTAAATAAAAAAACTAAGAAAAACTTATGGAAAGACTTAACAGTTGGGGCGATGTCGCCAAAGAGTACGGAGGTAAATTAATTGATTATCTACCTACTTTGCTTGGGGCGATTGCCTTGCTTATTGTGGGACTTTGGGTTATTAAATTAATCGTAAAATACCTCAAAAAATTATTTGAAAAGAAGGATTATGATCCTACTCTTGAAAAATTCACAGTAAATGCGGCAAGTTGGGGATTAAAGATCATTCTTTTTGTACTTGTAATCACTCAGTTAGGTGTAGAAAGCGCATCTCTCGTAGCCGCTATTGGTGCCGCTGGTTTAGCGATTGGTCTTGCCCTGCAGGGTTCACTAGCCAATCTTGCCGGGGGTGTTTTAATTATAGTTCTTAAGCCTTTTAAGGTTGGAGACTGGATTGAAGCCCAGGGAGTTTCTGGTAGTGTAGTTGAAATTTCATTGTTCTATACAAAATTAGACACCTTTGGAAATCAACGAGTAGTAATTCCAAATGGTGAATTAAGTAATGATAATATCACCAATTATAGCTTCAATAATACGAGAAAAGAGGCTCTTACTTTTGGAATTTCTTATGACGATGATATTAAGAAAGCGAAAGAGGTTCTTACCAATATGGTGAAGGAACAGGAGAAAATTCTAAAAGATCCCGCACCACAAATTATTGTGCATTCTCTTGGGGATAATTCGGTAAACTTTTCAGTTAGATATTTTGCTGAATTACCTGATTTCTGGGACTTGCACTGGTATATGATTGAAGAAGGTAAAATTAGACTGGAAGAAGCAGGTATGACAATTCCTTATCCACAGAGGGACGTTTATCTATACGATCAAACAAAAATGAAAGGGACTGTTAGAGAAAAGAAATCTGAATAGATTTTCTTTAACCGGCAATAAAGTCTTTTAAATAATAAGGCTCAAAGTAAGCGACATCTTCGGTGTCGCTTTTTTGATATTTAGACTCAGCTATAGCTGTCATTTCCTGAACTGATGGGAATTTCTGCTTATGAAAAACAGCATCGGAATGTTTGCAGATATCTTCAAATTTAGCCACTCCATTGCCGATAAAATGTACCTGAGATTTTTCCAGATATTCAGCAAAAGATTGTTCATCCAGTACTTGTGCCTGTGTCTCCCGAACCTGTTTGACCTCAGCATCGTAAATTGCTGAGTAAACTTCCATTCGCCGGGCATCCAGCATAGATACTATAAAACCTTTATTTCCCTCGAGCTTATAAGCCAGGAGATCTAAGGTTGGTATAGAAATTAAAGGAATATCTAAGGAAAAACATAGTCCCTTTGCAGCCGAAACACCTATCCTAAGTCCTGTATAGGATCCAGGACCCTTGCTAATAGCTACCGCATCCAAATCTTTAGCGGTTAGGCCTGCATCCTTCAAAGCTTCATCTATAAATAAATGAAGCTTTTCAGCATGCGAGTAATTCTTCCTATTATCTTCCTTGATAGAAACTATTTTGCCATCCTTTGCAATCCCAACGGAACAGTTGGTAGTGGCTGTTTCAAGACATAATATAATTGCCAAACCCTATAATTTTATTCAGTTTCTTCTGCTCCTTCTTGCTTCACCTCAATATCGTCACCAGGATCCAGACTTTTAGTTACAGTACTGTAAGGTCCTGTGATCACAATATCACCTTTTTTCAGTCCTTTAGTGATCTCGATATGAGAATCATCCTGGATACCGGTATTTACCACACGAAGTTTAGCTTTTCCGCCATCTTTTACAAATACACATTCAAATTTTTCAGTTCCTTCTTCTGAAGATCCTGGCCCAAAAGATTTTTTGGTAGAAGTGGTATCACTTTTAATCACGATAGAACTAATTGGGATTCCAATTACGTCCATTCTTTTATTGGTAATAATATCTACAGTTGCCGTCATCCCAGGTCTGAAAGGAGAGTAATTTTCAGATCTTCCTTCCATAAGGTCCAGGTAAGAATCCTTAAGGATTCTCACTTTTACTTTAAAATTGGTTACCTGATCTGTGGTTAATTCGTTATCTGCAGTATTAGAAATTTCAGTAACCACACCCTTGAACTCTTTTCCAAGATAAGCATCTACCTCCACAATTGTTGAATCACCTACCGATACCTTTACAATATCATTCTCGTTTACATCTACCTCAACCTCCATATTGTCCAGGTTGGCTACACGAAGTATTTCAGTACCCGCCATTTGCTGGGTTCCAACCACTCTTTCACCTAATTCAGCATCAAGTTTGGAAATAGTCCCGCTCATTGGTGCATAAATATTGGTACGACCAAGGTTATCCTGTGCTTCGGTAACAGTTGCCGCAGTACTTTGCATGTTATAATAGGAAGATTCCTTATTCGCTTCAGCCATTTCATAATTCGAAACAATGCCATCCCATTCTGCTTTAGAAATCACCCCTTTTTCAAAAAGAGTTTTATTTCTCTGGTAGTCTGCTTCCGCTTGTTTCAGGTTTGCCTGGGTTTGTGCGTAATTTGCCTTTGAGTTCTGGTAGCTGGCACGGGCTCTCTGTACACTAGATTGATAAATATCTGGATTGATACGTACCAAAAGATCACCTTTTTCAACGGCCTGTCCCTCTATGATAGGAAGCTCAATAATTTCTCCGGAAACCTCCGAAGAAAGCTTCACCTCAATTTCAGGCTGAATTTTTCCTGTCGCTGAAACAGTTTCAGTAATATTAATAGGCTGAATTTCTGCGATTTCCACTTCTTTGACGTTAGCAGAATTACCAAACCAACCCGCTTTTTTACCAATAACCAGTAAAACAATTAAGGCCACTACAACCCCAACAACGATAAAAATTTTCTTTTTGCTCATTTATTTAAAATTTTAAATCCCCTACCGGGATTCCAAAATACAATTCTACAACCTTAATTTTAAAAATATAATCGTATTTAGCCCTTAAGGCCTCTCTCTGTGTGTTTTCGTAACGGATTTTTGCCTGACTAAAATCAAAAGCATTGGTAAGCCCAACGTCATAACGTTCAGTAGCATATTCAAATGCTTTTTCCTGTGCATCTGCAGCCACTAATGCCGCCTCATAAGCTTCAAAAGCTCCCTGAGCATCTGTGTAAGCCTGATAAACATTGGCTTCAAGATCAAGTTCAGCCTGTTCTAATTGATATTCTGCGCGCTTAACATTCACCTCGCTTCTTCTTACCTGGTTTCTTGTAGCAAAACCATTCAGGATAGGAACACTCAATTGAAAACCATAATTAATACCATCATTTCGATACAATTGGTCAAAAAACGGTAAAGCATTTCCAACAGTAGGTAATGTGTTTGGTGCAACAACAATATCCTGTGTAGATTCTACAACTCCAATTTGTCTTGTTGGTTCATCTGGATCTAAAATAGCCCCAGTTACCCTTGGCTGATTTGATTCCCTGGTATTGTAATTGAAAAAAGCATTCAGGGTTGGCAGGTACCCTCCTTTAGCCAATTCCACATCTTTTTCTGCCAACTCTTTATTAGTCTCCGCAATTAGGATTTCAGAACGCTCTTCCTTAGCTGATTCGATTACATCATATACTGTATTTTCCAGAATCTCATTCCCGAAAACATCATAATCACGATCTACAATGTCAAAGTTTTTATAATCCTGAATCCCAAGTATTTGCGCAAGACTAATCAAAGAAATCTGGATCTGGTTTTCAGCAAGTATCATTCGCTGTTTTTCATCTGCATTGGTAGCTCTTATCTCCAAAAGATCACCTTCCGGCAAAACACCTGCATCTACCAAATCGCGGGTTCTTTGTAATTGTTCCTGGGTCACTTCATTTTGGGCACGAAGCACTTCAAGATTTTGTTTATTAAAAAGAACCTGTAAATAAGAATCGGCAACAAAAAGAGCTATATCATCTTTCATTTTATCCAATGCATATTCACTGGCAAGCCTGGATAAACGAGCTCTTTGAAGTTGTTTGAAGTTTCTTAAACCATCAAAAATAGTAAGTCCCGCTGTTACCCCTGCTGAAAAGTTTCTATTTGTCTGATTTACCAGAATCCCAGTGGTGATGTTTTGAGTTAAACCTGTATTCCATGAATTGGAAGCCTGGGCATTGATCCCGGGAATAAAATTCCCAATTGCATCTCTTTTTTCGATTTCTGATAACTCAATATCAAGTTCAGATTGTTTTACCTGTATATTATTT
>CAXGBX010000148.1:0-6057 GCA_964008195.1 uncultured Flavobacteriaceae bacterium | reverse complement strand
TAATTAGCATTCATTAAAGCTGCTACTTCTTCGTCTTCAAAACTTTCATCTTCCATTACATGGCACCAGTGACATGCTGAATAGCCTACACTTATAAGTAATAATTTATTTTCTTTCTTGGCATTATCCAGGCTTTTATCATTCCAGGGATTCCAATCTACAGGATTATGGGCGTGCTGTAAGAGATAAGGACTACTTTCATTGATTAATTCATTGGTATGCTTAAAATTTTCATGATCCATAATTGCTGAAAAACTTAAAATTTTGCTTTTAAACTGAAGTCGTGATATTCAAAAATTTGTTTATCCGAAAAGTATCCTAAACTGAAAAAAGTCGTCATTGTGTTCCGATGGTTACCGGGATTGTCTCAGAATTTCAATTCAATGGAAAACAGTTCAATATAGAGACCCTATAATATCCCGATGGCTATCGGGACAGGGTGACGATTGAATTAATTAGTACAAAAAGTGGATATTCAATAAAAATCACTCAACTTAAAAATACTAATTATATAAGAGAAGCTTAAATAAGTCTCATATTATTAATCTTTTAATAACTTTAACCCATAAGCTGGCATAAAAATAAATTTTCATTTTTGCTGGTTAATAACAGATTATTTATGGAAGACATTTATTTGGTCATGTTAGTGGCTCTTTTAGCGCTTGCGATTACAGATTTAGTGGTTGGAGTGAGTAATGATGCCATTAATTTCCTGAATTCTGCCATTGGCTCCAAGGCAATTTCCATGAGAACCATTTTGATTGTTGCCAGTGTAGGTGTAGCTGTAGGGGCTATATTTTCCAGTGGTTTAATGGAAGTGGCACGAAAAGGGATCTTTATCCCCGGCGAATTTTATTTTGAGGAGATCATGATCATTTTTATGGCCGTAATGATTACAGATGTGCTGCTTCTGGACTTTTTTAATTCGCTTGGACTTCCTACTTCTACTACCGTTTCTATTGTGTTCGAATTATTGGGAGCTGCAGTGTGTATGGCTGTGATCAAGATTTATAAAAATAGTGATGGTAATTTGGCATTACTTGAAAATTATATAAATACAGCAAAAGCTACGGAGATCATCATCGGGATTTTAATGGCTGTAGTGATCGCATTTTTAATAGGTGCCCTGGTTCAATATATTTCCCGTCTGGTTTTTTCATTTCATTTTGAGAAGAAAATTAAATATGCAGGATCTGTTTTCGGTGGTTTGTCCCTTACTGCGATCCTTTATTTTATTGTGATTAAAGGTCTTAAGAGTGTGCCCTATATTACTGCTGAAACAATGGATTATGTGAATACCCATACTTTGACCATCGTTTTGGTTGGGTTCGTGATTTTTACTGCTGTCTCACAGTTTTTGATGAGTGTGCTCAAAATCAATATTTTAAAGACGATCATTGTAATAGGGACCTTTGCCCTGGCTTTGGCTTTCGCTGGAAACGACCTGGTGAACTTCATTGGGGTTCCCATTGCGGCCTGGCAATCATTTGATCTATGGCAAAGCGCTTATGAATCAACCGGTGTGTTGCCTTCAGAATTTGCCATGACAGGACTTTCCGGTAGTGTTCCAACTCCTGAAATTTTATTGATTATAGCCGGAGGTATCATGGTGATTACCTTATGGTTTTCAAGTAAAGCAAGATCTGTAGTAGATACCGGAATCAATCTTTCCAGACAGGGGGACGGTGTAGAACGTTTTGAACCCAACTGGCTTTCCAGGGGAATAGTGAGATATTCGGTGCTTTTTGGAAATGCTGTTTCCACCATTCTTCCCAAATGGATGAAAAGTAAAATAGATAACAAGTTTGATAAACCCACTGCAGCTTTAAAAAATCGGAGAATTGATGCGCCGGCCTTTGATATGGTTAGAGCTTCAGTAAACCTGGTGGTTGCCAGTGTTTTAATTTCTATTGGAACCAATATGAAATTACCTCTTTCTACTACTTACGTTACTTTTATGGTAGCTATGGGTACTTCCCTTGCAGACAGGGCCTGGGACCGGGAGAGTGCTGTTTACAGGGTAGCTGGAGTACTCAATGTTATTGGAGGCTGGTTTGTGACCGCTATTGTTGCTTTTACCGCGGCAGCCCTTTTTGCAGCGATCATATTTTTTGGGGGCACCATAGCCCTGGCAATCTTGATTATTCTTGCCATCGTTCTTGTTGTTAGAAGTGGGATCTTGCATTCCCGGAAAGCTCGCGATGAAAAAACTAGGAAAAAGTTTAAGAAAAGTGATATTATCACCATTAATGAAATTACTTCTGAAACCTCAGAAAACATTTCCAATGTTATTGGCGGAATAAATAAAATGTATTCTAAGACAGTAGATCAATTGGGGTATTACGATTTAAGTAAACTTAAAAAGAATTATAAAAGGATTGAAAAACTGGAATCTGAAGTAGATGAGTTAAAGGACAATATTTTCTATTTTATCAAATCCCTTGATGAAAACTCTGTGGAAGCCAGTAAATTCTATATTCTTACGCTGGATTATCTTCAGGATATGGTACAGTCTATAGGGTTTATTACCAGGAACAGTTACAACCATGTTCATAACAATCATAAAAACCTGAAATTCAATCAGATTCGGGATTTAAAAAAGGTAGATGATAAAATGCAGATTTTATTTGATGAGATTACTGAAACATTTGATAATCATGAATTTGGTAACATCAATAATCTACTGAGTGAAAAGCAGGAATTAATGGATTATGTAAGCGATTTAATTCAGAAGCAAATTCAGAGAATCAGAACCTCCGAGTCCAGCCCTAAGAACACTAAACTTTATTTTGGGATATTATTAGAGACAAAAGATCTTATTGGTTCAACCATGAATTTACTGCAACTATTCCAGGAATTCTATAACGAAGCAAGGACAACCAATTATTAAATAAGAAGGCTGTCTAAAAAGGTGATTTATCGTCAAGCTAAACTCGTTTCAGCTTCTAATTTAAATTGATTATCAATTTTTTAAAGAGACTGTCTCAAAAATGAAATGAATGTCATTTTGAGTAAAGTCGAAAAACCATAGCTTACTTAAAATTAGATGCTTGAATTTTTTTCAGATTCTTCATTCCATTCAGAATGACACTTTTGAGACAGCTTACTTATTTCCTATAAAGATCAAAATATAGATTCCAGAAATTTAGCCGTTCACCGCTTCTACATATTCTACTTTGTCCCTAAGCATATCTCTAAGCATAGTCTCAATACCACTTTTAAGAGTCATAGTAGAAGAAGGACAACCACTACAGGCTCCCTGTAGAATCACTCTTACCGTCTTATTATCTTCGTTATAACTATCAAAAAGAATATTACCGCCATCACTAGCCACAGCAGGTTTAATATATTCATCCAGGATGGCTACAATCTTTTGTGAAGTGTCATCTAAATGTTCATAATTAGCAGTATTGTTTTCCTGATTGGCTGCAGATTTTTTTGAAGCTTCAAGTGTTTCTGCATTTAGGATTTCATTGCCCTCTTCAATGTAATTTCTTATAAATTCACGTAGCTCCATGGTGATTTCTTCCCAACCAGCCATATCATATTTCTGGATAGAAACGTAATTTTCATCAATAAATATTTCTTTTACAAATGGAAAGTGGAAAAGCTTCTGAACTAGTGGGGCATTTTTAGCGTCATCAATATTCTTGAATTCTACCGATTGTAAAACGAGTTTTTTGTTGGCAACGAACTTCATTACAGCAGGGTTTGGCGTACTTTCAGCATAAACAGTTACCGGAACTTTTCCTGTAGATGCTTTTACTTCTTTAACCACCTCACCGCCTTTGTTCAGGTAAGTTTCAATTTGTTCTGCTACTTCTTTTTCCACATCGTCCCATTCTACAATATCATATTTTTCTATAGCAATAAAATTCTGGGCGATATAAACCGTTTTTACAAAAGGTAAATAGAATAATTGTTGGGCAAGAGGAGATCTGGAGGCCTCATCTATGTTCTTAAATTCAAAATTTTCATGGCGTGTAAGAAACTTGTCTGCTTCGAATTTTACAATCGAAGGCGTGGTAGTTCTTACAATATTGATAGTGAAATCTTTCATCTCAAAATTTTTGACAAAAATACTAAAGAAAAACAAGCTAATACATATATTTACAGCCTTTATGGGGAGCAAAACTTACATCTGTGGATGCAATTTTAAGCATTCTGTAGTTCTAAAATATTTCTGGTTTTTAATGTTGACTATTTTTTTAAATACTTCGGCATCAAAAGCTCAGGAGATCATTCCTACTTACTCAGATTATCTTACAGATAACCTTTATCTAATACACCCGTCTATGGCGGGAGCATCTAATTATGATAAAATAAGGCTAACTGTGAGGCAGCAGTGGTTTGACGTGGAAGATCCACCCAACTTACAAACCCTTACCTACAATTCCCGTGTCAATGATAAGATTGGGGTGGGAGGTATTTTATTCCGTGATGAGAATGGTAATTTTTCCAAGCTGGGAGCCTATGCTACTTTTGCTTACCATCTCATGTTTTCCCGAAGCAATATAGATCTTAATCAATTGTCATTTGGAATAAGTGCGGGAATTATCCAACATCGATTAGATACCAGTAATTTTACAGTATTTGATCCCCTTATTGGAGAAAACAACACCGATTTTTTTGCAAATATGGATTTTGGGATTTCTTATTATGTTAGAAATCTGTATTTTCATTTTGCAGCGAAAAACTTACTTTCGGTTCGGCGGGAATTGTTTTTCTCAGATGCGGTACCGAGCAATATGAGAAAATACCTTTTCTCTGCAGGATATGTATTTACCTTGAATCGAAATGATCCCTGGAGTTTTGAACCTTCCATTCTTTTTCAAGCCAGGGAAGCTACCAGTGAACTGGCCTTAGATGTTAATGCAAAGGCATACTATGAACTGGAAAACGGAAAATTATGGGGCGGTTTGTCTTATCGTAATAGTTTTGAAGGTGCTGAATTTACCCGGGAAGGCGATGAGGTGCAGAGCCAGCAATTAAGATATATCACTCCTTTTGTGGGGCTAAATTATAAAAAATTTGTATTTGGTTATACCTATAGCTACCAGTTAAACTCAATTGTTTTGAGTAACGGTGGTTTCCATCAGCTTACCCTGGGCTACAATTTTGGGGAGAGCAGGGAACGATATAATTGTAATTGCCCTGCGATTAACAATTAGAAATCGAGCCTGGCTACTTTAAAACTATTCTGTTCTGCCTGGATAATCCCTGAAAGTACTCCTGATGCTACGTTTGTATAGAATTCTGGGGAGAAATTTTTATTCTGAAATGTATTTAAAAGTCCATTCCGACTCAAAACTGCTTTGGTCTGTCTCGCTACAGCTTCTCCTGAATCAATAATTTGAACTTCCGGAGGCAGAATTTTTTTTAATAGCGGAATTAGATAGGGATAATGGCTGCAACCAAGAACCAGATAATCAATTTTTGCGGCAATCATAGGTGCTAGTAAATCCTTTAATAGATTTTTGGTTTCTTCTGAATCTTTTTTTCCGCTTTCAATCAGTTCCACAAGGCCATTTCCTTCCACTTCAACTACATTAATTTCTTTAGTATATAATTCTGAAGTTTGGGCAAAAAGTTCACTAGTGAGTGTTCCACGAGTTGCAAGGATACCTATTGCTTTATTTGTGCTTTTTAAGGCTGCTGGTTTAATCGCCGGTTCAATGCCAATAAAAGGTATATTGTATGCTGAACGAAGCACTTTTATGGCATTAGTGGTGGCGGTATTACAAGCCACTACTATAAGCTTGCAATCCATTTCCAGAAGTTTCTCCGTATTTTTTATGGATAATTGAATGATCTTTTCCTGGGTTTTAATACCATAGGGCGCATTCTTACTGTCAGATAAGTAGATCGTCTTTTCCAGTGGTAATAGATGATGTATCTCTTTCCAAATGGAAGTGCCGCCAACACCGGAATCAAAAATGCCAATAGGTCTGGGATCGTTCATATAGATACAAAAATAAAAACTGCGTACAAGTCTGTACGCAGTTTTTACAATTTTATTATAAATCGTGGGAAATTACATTCCTAATTCTTTTTTTA
>CAXGBX010000147.1:0-6066 GCA_964008195.1 uncultured Flavobacteriaceae bacterium | reverse complement strand
GTAATAGAACTGGCTCCGGTAACCCGTGGATTTAGCTCACCCAGGTAAATTTCACCATTATCCTGATCTATCAAAAAGTCCAGTTCAAAATATCCCTTATAACCTTCTTCTCTTAACTGATCTCCAAAAAGCTGCGTATTTTCAATAGCTTTCTGTCTTAGTTCCGGAGTAAAGGCATTGGGATAAATTTCGTTTCCACACCATCCACCTTCGTAAGGGGTTAATTCTTCAAAACCAACCAACTCCGTCATTAGCGGAGCTACAATAGTTCCATGGCGGGTAACACAAGCTTCAATGGCAGATCCCCTGCAACGAATACGTTTCATGATCTTCACTTCTTCCTCAGCCTCGATCTCTTCAGCATACTTATTATATTCTTCCTCATTTGAAATGAAAAAAGTAGTATGGCCCGAATCTCCAAAAGGAGTTTGTATTACCAGTTCATTTCCAAGATGTTTGGAAACCTCACTAAGATGTTTATAATCTTTTACTTTTGAAAGTACGTTGGGAACACATGCTACACCGGCCTTTTCAGCAATTCTATTCGTATTTACCTTATTATCCAGGAAAGTTCGCATTTCGGCACTTGGGAACATGATCTCCAGACCTAATTTTTCAGCAAGCTTTTCAGTTTTTTCATTAAACATCAAAAACATTGCTTTTCCAGCCCGGCCATCTACAGATCGTGTTTTTAGGTAATCCTGAACTTCGGGGTGCTGCAACAGGTAATTATTAATGTCTTCAATTCCTTCAAAATCATCATGCGGAATTTCCTGTGTTGGAGAGAACACATTAGGATGCAAACCATCAAAACATTCGATATAGGTGATGAATTTGAAACCTTTGATCCACTCATCAGCCCCTAAAAGATTGAAATTGGTGGCACTAATGAAATACAGAGGCTCTTCATTTTTGTGAAATGATCTTCTTATGTCTGAAACCCCATTTAACTTATGCTTAGAAGTTGTAACGGTTTTGTTTACAGGTGTGGCTTTCTTAGAAGCACCAGCAGTTTTAGATTTTGGAACGGTTTTTTTGGCTGCAGGTTTGGCTTTTGCTTTAGAAGAATCTTGTTTTTTAGACTTTTCAGCCTTTCCTTTAATAGGCATCTTAGCCCGATCTGATCCTGTTTTTATAGCAGATTTCTTTTTATCTTTTGCTCCCTTAGATTTAGGAGTATTTGATTTTTTATTAGAATCCATAATTTTGGTTTTATTTAGTTAATTTCTTCTTTTTATTATTTCCCATGGAACCCATGGAGGTAATAGTTTTTTGCCTGTTCAGCACATTTTCCTTGAAAATCCGTAATCCAAGATCAGCTCTGTATCCATGAATTTCTGAAACATCTAAAGCGGTTAAAAACCTGATAATTTCTTCACTTACTACCTGTCCAGGAACTAGTACCGGAAAACCTGGCGGATATGGAATAATGAAAGACGAGGCCACCAGAATTCTATCTTTTTCCATAGCCGGCAAACACTCATTCAAAGGCATATATTCATAATTTTCTTCATTATACGCCAGGAAAAATGCTTCCCTTATATTTCCACCCGGTACACCCGGCACCGCCTGAAAGGAATGATGGAAATAACTAAAATCGGGCAGCGGCGGAAAATCTTTGGTTAGTGACTGAATCCTATCTTCCCTGAGATTCCTTTCCTTTGAACTTAATGAAAGAAACTCTTTATCCAGTTCATCTGCAATCTTAAGCAGGGCATTAGTAAGATACGTCACGCTTCCCCTGGTGGTGCCAATATTGGTCATAAATAAGACCGTGTTTCTCGATGTTTTATTTATCTGGATATTGAACTTATCCATCAGATATTTATTTTTGAAAGTATCCCCATCAACCCCGGTACGTCCCACATGAAGCGTAATTTTAGTAGGATCCAGCACGAATTCGTCTTTTTCCCAGGCGGTCTCCATCCTGTTCCAGCCTTCTTTGGGATTATAGTATTCAGCTAATCCAGATTCACGGTGTTCTTTCGGAATAAAATCGCTTACGGTCAATACATCAAAATATTTGTTTAGCCGTGGATGGTCATTTATTTTGGCACGCAATACCATTGCCATTTCTATACTTTTTTCCACCATTTCATAACCTTCAAACTGCACCTGCCTTCTACCTGCATCTAATGAAGCGAGCATTTGATAATTTGGTGAAGTAGAAGTATGGGTCATATACGCTTCCATGAAGGTATTTTCCGTTTTTCTGCGGAAATCTTCATCCCAGATATGGATCATAGAACCCTGACGGAAACTACTAAGCGTTTTGTGAGTACTTTGTGTTGAATACACCCTGATCTTTACTTTATCGGGATCTGGAAGTGTCGGAGTTTCGTCTTTCTTCAGTTTTTTGATATGCTTATCATACTCTTTCCTATATTCACTGCTTCTGTATTTTTCATACAGTTTTTGAGCGACGAACATTCCTGTTCGTTGTTTATAATTATAGGTAAATCCGGCAAAAGCAAACCAGGCTTCATCCCATAAAAAGACCATATCTGGCTTAATGGCCAGGATTTCCTGCATTACCTTTTCCACATTATAGACCATACCATCAAAAGTACAGTTGGTGAGCAGCAACATTTTCACCAGCTCTAATCTTCCGGCTTCTTTTAACCGAAGTAATTTTTCTTTGATTTGTTCCAGCGGGACTGCTCCGTACATGGAGAATTCTTCTATAGGATAAGAATCCAGGTAGACAGGATATGCTCCTGCAAGCACTAATCCATAATGGTGAGATTTATGGCAATCCCGGTCTATAAGTATTACATCACCTGGTTTCACCAATGCCTGCACCACTATTTTATTGGCGGTAGATGTTCCATTGGTGACAAAGAACGTATTCTGCGAACCATAAGCGTCACTTGCCATCTTCTGCGCCTTCTTTAAAGACCCTGTAGGTTGAAGCAAGGAGTCCAAACCACCGGTTGTAGAAGATGTTTCCGCCAGGAACATATTTCTTCCGTAGAAATTACCGAAATCATTGATCCACCTTGATTTAAAAACCGAATTCCCCCTGGAAATAGGCATAGCGTGGAATATTCCTGTAGGCTTTTTACTGTATTCTTTTAAAGCTGAAAAGAAAGGTGTTTCATAACGTTCACTAATTCCTCTTAATATAGTAAGGTGCAATTCCTGCAAATCTTCAGTCCTGTAAAAAATCCTTCTGAAACTTTTCAGGGTACTGTCCTTCAATTTTACCAGAGCGGTATCGGTTACATAATAAGTATCGAGTTCAGGTCTGAATTTTTTCACCAGATTTCCTAAAATGGGGCCCAGCTCAGTTTCAGGTTTAGAAGCAAGATCAAGATTCAGTACATTCTGAACAAACGGCTCCAAAGTCGCACACATTTTTTTAGAACGGTAAGGTGGCGCGTAACGAATCACTACTGCCTGAATATTGTAATTGAAATGCAGCGCTATTAAAGCATCTTCCAGAGAACGTTGTACAACGATCCCATAATTAAACTGCTCATTGGCTCCTCGAAGGTCTCTTAAATCATTCCTGAGTTTTGATTCTTCCTGAAATGAAATATCCTCTACAAATAAAACTTCGAAATAGTTCTTTTTTACCCCTTCCGGTACTTCCCCACGATCTGAAGTTTCAACGCCAGAATCATCATCTTCCATAAAATCTGGGTTACTCCTGTAACGATCACTTACCAGATGTTTAGTAATCTCAGCTATTTTATTGGTAAGGGCGGTATGTTCCTGCCTTTCCAACATTTCCCTGAGCGCTTTTAGACGTAAAATACCCGGGAAAGCATAATAACTTTCTATTACATCAATTTCTTTTAGTAGATCGCGAAGTTCTTCCTGCAGCTTCTTCTCCTCCGACGAGCCCCTGGTACACTTTTCTAGTTTAGAAGATTCACTTTTCAGCGTATTCCAAGACTCCAACCGGAGCTGGGCTATATTATAATGATGCGAACTATCGGGTTTTTTATCTGTCATAAATTTTTATTTATTAGAATGTAGAGCGAGTTTATTTCCTTCAGAATCGATGAAAATGGCGAAATATCCGGAGTCTTTATTGATGAAAGTCTTAGACATCACAATTCGACCTCCTGCCGGTTCTACACGTTCCAGAACCTGGTTCAAATCTTTACCCGCATTCAAATAGATCAACGGGCCGGTATCGCTGGGTGTAGATCCCGGACCTTTAACTATGGCTCCTCCCACCCCATTTTCCGCAGGAAAAAATGCCATAGCATAATTATCATCAAAATTTTTCTCCATTTCTAGTTGAAAAATATGATTGTAAAAATCTACTGCCTGCTGAAAATTAACAGCAGGTATCTCAAACCAACTGATAAAATCTTTTACAGCTTTTTCCTCTTTTTTCTTTTTTGATGATACTCCTCCCATAATCTATATTTTTATACGCCTCCAAATCCTTTATAACCAGTTGGATTTGCTGGTGGTTCATATTCGTTTTCCTGCATTTTGAGTTTTGCCAGCGTGTCAATTTTTGTAGGTTTTATAAGTGGCCCCAAAGAATTCAAATATGGCAATTGTGCGCCCTGCTGATAAATCCCAAACTGACCAATATGGTCACGGAAACTTTTCAGTGGTTGACCCAGTCTAAGTACCCCAAGCTCACGGCTTCGTTTAACCCTGTCTATATTCAGTTCCAAAGGAAAAATCTCTTCATTTCCTTCAGCCTGATAAATCACACGACCATCAGGACCACAAACCAGCGATCTTCCATTTCCTCCAGATTCCAGGCCATTTACATCGAAAAAGTAACATTGGTTAACCGCTGCCATTGCCCTAACAATAGATAATTCTATTTCCCTGTCTATAGTACCGGTCATAGTTGGGTGCAGGATCACTTCGGCCCCCATTACAGATAGGGTACGCACCGTTTCTGGAAACCACATATCATAACAAATTGATAAGCCGAATTTTGCAACGCCCGGCACATCGAAAACACAAAATTCAGATCCCGGGGTTACCCCAACTTCATAAGGATAGAATGGAAACATTTTTCTATAACGTGTTACCACTTCTCCTTCGGGATTAATGACGCTAGCGGTATTATAAATCTTCCCTTCAGATTTTTCAAAAATAGAACCCGGTAACAGCCAGATATTATGCTTTTTGGCCATCTTTTGCATCTCCTTTTCAAATTCCCCGGGAACTTCCTGTGCTGTATGGGTAAGTGGACCATAGCCACACAATTCACTAAATACTACCATATCTACCCAAGGGTATAAACTCATGGTAATATCCAGTTTCAGTTTCATCATTTCCACATTGGGAGCGACTGCCGACACTTTCATTTGTATTCCTGCTACTGCGAATGGATTCATTATTTTATTTGTTATTATTAATGGTTTGTATTGACTATAATTTAACTCGAACTTCAATTACAGGAAATTCAATTATCCTCCGTTATAGATTGAAAGTCCAACGAAAAAATCTTAAATATGTTTTTTGATTTGATTTACTAGAATATCAAGTCCTTGATTTAGTTGCTCATTTGTGATCACTAAAGGTGAAAGAATTCTTATCACATTTTTAAAAGTTCCGGCACTCAGTAGAATAAGCCCGTCTTCTGCACACCCCTTTACTATTTTATCACATAACTCAGAGTCTGGTTTGCCAGGATCATTATCCTTTACAAACTCAATCCCTATCATTGCGCCTATCCCACGCACATCACCAATATTAGAATACTCCTCTTGAAGTTTTTTCATTCGGCTCATCACTGTATTTCCAATCTCTACAGCACGTTCGTTCAGATTGATATCTTTCATATGTTGGATAGTTGCCAATGCAGCCGCACAGCAAACAGGACTCCCAATATAAGTACCTCCAATGGTACCGGGACCCGCGGCGTCCATTATTTCTGCCTTTCCAAGAACGGCAGCTATAGGCAAGCCCGACCCCAGTGATTTTGCATAGGTGCTAATATCAGGTTGTACATTATAATGTTGCCAGCTGGCCCAGTGACCGGTACGGCAAAAACCACTCTGGATTTCATCCAGGATCAAGAGAACACCGTGCTCATCGCAAAAGGAACGTAATCCTTCCAAATATCTTTGAGGTATGGGA
>CAXGBX010000146.1:0-6073 GCA_964008195.1 uncultured Flavobacteriaceae bacterium | reverse complement strand
ACAAAAATGATATTATTTTATTGTTTACAGACGCTGAAGAATTAGGCTTGAATGGCGCCGGTCTTTTTATTGATGACCATCCCTGGGCCGAAGATATAAAGCTTGCGCTCAATTTTGAGGCCAGGGGGAGTGGCGGAAGCCCCTTTATGCTTTTGGAAACTAATGATAAAAATGCGCGTTTAATTGAAGCTTTTCAGGAAGCAGGAGTGCAATATCCGGTAACCAATTCCCTAGCTTATAGTATATATAAAATGTTGCCGAACGATACAGACCTTACAGTTTTACGAGAACAGGGCGATATTAACGGCTACAATTTTGCCTTTATAGATGATCATTTTGATTATCATACCGCAACCGATGTACCTGAAAACCTGGATAAAGAGACCCTGGCTCATCAGGGAAGCTATCTCATGCCTTTATTAAAGCATTTTAGCAACGTAGATATTGAGAATCTTTCAAGCGACAGAGATCTCATCTATTTCAGTTTACCCTTTGGTCAGTTCACAACCTATCCTTTTAACTGGATCACACCCATGCTTATTATAGCTATTATCCTATTTATTATTTTACTGGTTTACGGTTTAAGAAGAGAGCGCTTAGAATTTATGGGTATCTTAAAAGGTTTTATCCCCATGATTTTAAGCTTAATTTTTTCCGGATTACTGGTATGGGGCTTCTGGCAATTCTGCCTTTTTATCTATCCTGAATACTCCGAAATGGAACAGGGTTTCACCTATAATGGCTATTGGTATATCGCGGCTTCCATTTTTCTGTCGCTTGGGGTTTGTTTTATAATATATCATTTACTTCGGAAAAGCTTAAGAACTGCTTCAGTCTTTGTTGCCCCCTTAACAATGTGGCTCATTATATGCGCATTGGTTTCGGTTTATCTAAAGGGTGCTGCTTATTTTATAATTCCTGTATATTTCGGTTTGCTACAGCTTTTCGTAATGATACGCCAGGAAAAGCCTAATCGTATCTTGATGGTGCTTTTCTCCTGCCCGGCCATCTTTATCTTAATGCCATTTATTTGGAGTTTACCGGTGGCCCTGGGATTAAAAATGCTATTTGTTACCGCAATATTAATGAGTTTGCTATTCTTTTTATTCCTTCCGTTATTTGGCTATTTCAGACGTTTGAAATCTTTCGCGGTACTTAGCTTCCTCATATTTAACGTACTTATTTTTATAGCACATTATTATTCAGATTTTAATTCTGAAAGGCCAAAGCCAAACAGCCTTGTATATTTACAGGATCTGGATGAAAATACCTCCAATTGGTATTCTTATGATCGAATGATAGACGACTGGACTTCAGAATATTTTGGGGAAAACCCTGTTGAAACTTCTCATACCGAATCAAATTTCAGTAGCAAATATGGAAGCAGTTTTACTTTTCAAAGTGAGGCGCCCTCCTTCCAGATTCCTGAACCTGGGGTAATCATCGAAAAAATAGCTACCGATAGTTCAAAAAATCAAAGCTATACTTTAAAAATTGCTCCAAGCCGTGAAATCAACAGGCTGGATATCTATGAAACAAAAGATGTAGATTTCGAAGAATTCAAAGTGAACGGTTTGGAGGCAGACGAAGTTTATCTGGGGGACAATGCTTTCCATATGTTTAAAAGGCGCTGGAGAGAAAGATTGCTAACCTATTATGCCTCAAATCAGGATACCTTGCGCATAGAATTCAGTATTGAAAAAGGAGATTTTCCTGAGTTTGTATTATATGAATCTTCTTACGACCTTATGGGTAATAAAAATCTAAAGGTAAAAGATCGTCCTGAAGCTATGATTCCAAGACCTTTTGTACTGAATGATGCTACTATTTTGAAGAAAACAATAAGAATTAAAGATTAAAAATGAAAATATCGATACTGGGTTGTGGATGGCTGGGAATGGAACTGGGAAAGAGACTTCGAAAAGAAAATCATGAAGTAAGAGGCTCTGTAACCAGCATGGAAAAATTGACAGAAGTTCGTGCCGCAGGTATAGTCCCCTATTCTATAAAGTTATTTGAAAAAGGTATTCAGGGCGATATCAGGTCATTTCTCTCTGGCACTAATTTATTGATCGTAGATGTGCCGCCAGGATTGAGAAAAAAGCCGGAGATCAATTTTGTGAAAAAAATTGAAAATCTAATTCCCTATATCGAAAAATCACATCTACAACGGGTAATTTTCACGAGTTCTACCTCGGTTTTTCAGGATACCGATGATTTTGCAGTCTATGATGAACATGCAACTACCGATAGTTCTAACGATATTTCAGTACAATTGAGAAATGTGGAATTATTATTTCTGAATAATGAAAATTTCAATGCTTCCATTTTAAGGTTTGGAGGTTTAATTGGTGAAAATAGACATCCTATTAACCATCTGTCAGGAAAAACTGAAGTAAAAAACCCTGATGCTCCTATTAACCTTGTCCATCAGGAAGATTGCATCAAAGCAATCTCTAAATTGATAGAGAAAGAAAAGGATAATTCCGTTTGGAATGTAGTCTATCCTGATCATCCGCCTAAAAAAGAATATTATTCCAGAATAGCATCTGAACGGCAGCTCACACCGCCAGAATTCGATCATTCAGAACCTTCTAAAGGGAAAAAAATATCTTCAGAGAAATTAGTAAAGGAGCTTAAATTTAAATTCTCCCAGCCTATCTGGTAAATTATTTAGTATAAGCTTCTGCGTAAGGCGACCAGATTTCATAAATAGGATCTCCTTTAGAACTTTTCCCAGAATGATGCCATTCTCCGTTTTTTAATTCATATTCAAATTCGAGATTGGCTCCTACTCTGTTTTTATCCCTGGAGAAAAAATCAATATTCTCCGTGTAAACTCCATTTTCAGCAGAATATGTTCCTCCACCTGTACCGGAAAATTCCTTGGTTTCAGAATTAAATGCTACCCATTGAAAACGATCACCGCCTAAAATCTTTATAGTTCTGCGATCACCAGGGGTCATTCTGTTCATTTCCCCATTGCGTTTTCTACCGGTAATTACCCAATTCCCGTCCAGATCATTCTCGTCTTCAGAAATTCGCTTCCAAACCTGAACTGAATTTGAGTCGTTAACTTCTATTGTATTATTATCTGTAAATTTTAATTCCGGGGTCGTCTCCTGCCCTACTCGCTCAGGCGATTTCGTATTAAAATCTAATGTGACTGAATAATCTGAAGCGTCGTATTCACCACCAAGCGCCCATAAAAACTCGTTGGAATTTGTTTCTTTAGCGCCCTCGGCAAAATAAGAATCCTGATAAATTCTCACTACTTCCCTGTCGCTCACTTTTTCTCCAGATTCTTCGGTAAGTTTCCAGGAGCCCTCCAGGGATTGTGCAGTAGCACTAAAGCTGAAAGCGATAACTAATAAAATTGTATATATACTTTTCATAAATTATAAGTTTTATGCTTATCCGCTTTTACACCTAAAGATGAATTTTGTCATCTTGAGCGTAGTCGAAAGATAGATAAAAGACATCTCGACTGCGCTCGATGTGACATAAATACATCAGATTTGCTGTTTAGGTATCTTTATGGAGAAACACTAAATTTTTGATACTCATAAATTTAAAAAGAAACTTTCTAAAATTAGTTAAAGCTTTACTAAGCTATTCTTTCTCTTCTCCATATTTATCATATTCGGGATAAAGAAAATTGTTATAAGGGAACCTGGTGATATGAATTTCCCTAACGGCCTCGTACACCTTCTTACGAAAATGCTCCATATTCTCCTTATTTAAAGCTGAAATAAAAAGTGCATTATCGCCTACGCGGTTCATCCATGTTTTTTTCCATTCTTTAAGGGTGAAGTGTGCTGAAGTCTTTTCGGTTATCAAATCGTCCTCATCAATCTTTTCAGCCTCATAGGCATCGATTTTATTAAAAACCATGATGGTGGGTTTTCCAATAGTTTCAATCTCTGTAAGAATCTGGTTTACCGAATCTATATGATCTTCAAAATTGGGATGGGAAATATCAACAATATGTAACAGGAGGTCGGCTTCCCTAACCTCATCCAGCGTAGATTTAAAGGACTCTACCAGCTGTGTAGGTAATTTTCTAATAAATCCTACCGTATCACTTAGCAGGAAAGGAAGATTACGTATTACCACCTTTCTAACCGTTGTATCCAGCGTTGCAAATAGTTTGTTTTCAGCAAAAACTTCACTTTTGCTAATCACATTCATTAAGGTAGATTTACCAACATTGGTATAACCCACAAGGGCCACACGCACTAACTGACCGCGATTACCACGCTGTACTTCCATTTGTTTATCAATGGTTTCCAGCTTTTTCTTCAAAAGTGAAATCTTATCCCTAACAATCCTACGGTCGGTTTCAATTTCTGTCTCACCGGGACCACGCATTCCAATACCACCACGTTGTCTTTCCAGGTGAGTCCACATCCCGGCAAGTCTTGGCAGCAAATACTCATATTGGGCTAATTCCACCTGGGTTCTTGCGTAACTGGTTTTAGCTCTCTGGGCGAAAATATCCAGGATTAGATTGGTACGATCCAGAATCTTACATTTAAGGATCTTTTCTATATTTTTTTGTTGAGCCGGAGACAGTTCATCATCAAAAATGACAGCACCTATATCATTCTCATCTGCAAATTCCTTGACTTCGTTCATTTTTCCTGAACCAATAAAGGTTTTTGGATCTGGCCGATCCAGACGTTGTGAAAATCTTTTTACAACTTCCCCTCCAGCGGTATACGTTAGGAACTCCAGTTCATCCAGATATTCCTCAAGTTTTTCCTGATCCTGATCTTTGGTTACAATACCTATAAGAACAGTTCTTTCATAAGCTAAATCGGTCTTTTCAATCATAGGTTACAAAGATATGAAATAGGTGCAGATGAGATTTATATACAACATTTTATTTAGGATTTTTTAATATGTAAGAATCTCCTAAAATATTTTTAACCAGTTGTTTATGGATTTAATTTTTTTATACATTAGCGTAGTATTTTAACACCTATGTCAGAGGGATATATCTGGCAGATTAACTTCCTCTCGGGCCTGAAAAGCCTTATCTCTAAACTCATTTATTTTTAATTATGAAAGCAAAAAAAATCTTTTGTTTAGCATTTGTAGTACTTGGCATGCTACCAATTTCTGCCCAGGAAAAAATGCATCTTATTAAGCTTGAAAACGGAACAGCTTTACATGCTGATTTTTACTTTAACGAAGTTCAGGATAGTCGTCAGATTCAGGAAAATATTGGCGTTGCCCAAAAAGGCATGATGAACAAACAGGTGCCGGCAAATTTCACTGAAAATTTCAGCCTTCACTTGCAAAGTTATTTTAATTCAATACTAGCCTCAGCACCAGAAAAACAGGCTCTAACGGTTAAATTCCATAAGCTCTATATTTCTGAAAGAACTTCAGCAACTTCAGAACTAGGAATTTGTGAAGTGAAGCTTGAATTTCTAAGGAATGAAAATGACAACTTAATTTCTCTGGGGACCTTTCAATCTTCGGTAGAAGGAAAAGGGATGGATGTAACTCCAAAGCATGGTGAACGTATCAAAGAAGCAATCGAAATCTGTATCGCAAAATTTTCAGCAACCAACTGGAAAAATGCAACGATTGTAGAAATAAATGAAGCTCCTGCAATCAAACATCAATTTAATTCGAAGCTTGTTCTAAATAAAGGTCTTTATTTTGATTTTGAGGATATTGTAAATAATGCGCCAAAACAGGATCTTAAATACCGTATAAAGACTCTTGGTGAAAATAAAAAATCAGCCCATTATCAGGTACTGCAACAAGAAAAAAATAAGAGGATCAAGAATCTTTTTGGCTATTCTGACGGGCAGCATATATACCTAAATTCATCAAGATATACACAATCTGACTATTTTATAAAATCTCAAATGATTGGCAGGTATATATATTTTGAAGATCAATATTCCTCGCCACAAGCAGCTGCTGCTTTCGGTTTGATTGGTGCTGCGGCATCTACAAAACATACCGGAATTGTATTGGATACAGAGACCGGAATCGTTAGGGTACTAAACAATAAAAACATGGAGGATATTCTAAAAGAGTACCCTGAATTATT
>CAXGBX010000145.1:0-6108 GCA_964008195.1 uncultured Flavobacteriaceae bacterium | reverse complement strand
AATTCCCCAACCTCATCCAGAAAAATAGTTCCTCCATCAGCAACTTCAAAATATCCATTTCTGGTTTGGGTCGCTCCCGTAAAAGCACCTTTTTCATGTCCAAAAAGTTCGCTATCTATAGTTCCTTCCGGTATTGCACCGCAGTTCACCGCGATATATTTCCCATGTTTTCTATGGGATAAAGCATGGATGATCTTTGGTATACTTTCCTTACCAACCCCACTTTCACCTGTTACCAAAACTGAAATATCTGTTGGAGCAACCTGAATGGCCTTCTCTACAGCTCGATTTAGTTTGGGGTCGTCTCCGATGATCCCAAAACGTTGTTTTATTGCCTGAACTGATTCCATAGTCCCCTTATTCCCCAAAGGGGAAATTTAAAAAGTTAAATATGAATTTCTCTTCTAATCTAAAATATGTTTTCACCATTAATGTAAATTTTATCGTTTTACAACCCCCTTTGGGGGTACGGGGGGATTAATTAATATCACTATAACCTACAGGTTCACCTATCAAGGTTGCGCTGGTACAGTCCAGAACCTTTACCATTACAAAATCTCCAATTTTATAATTTTCCTTCGGAAATACGGTAACGGTGTTTCGTTCATTTCTACCACTCCAATGAGCATCAGATTTTTTTGATTCTTTTTCAATCAAAACTTCCACGGTGGTACCTATAACTGAATTGGTATTATATCTACTATGTTTTTGCTGAAGATCCACAATTTCCTGTAACCTTCTTTTCTTCACCTCCTCAGGAACATCATCCTCCAGCTTTCTTTCAGCTGTAGTCCCAGGCCTTTCTGAATAAGTGAACATATATCCAAAATCATATTTTACATACTCCATCAAAGAAAGTGTATCCTGATGATCTTTTTCTGTTTCTGAAGGAAAACCAGTTATAAGATCATGTGAAATCCCACAATTAGGGATCATCTTTTTAATATTATCAATCAGAGTGAAATACTCTTCCCTGGTATGCAGGCGGTTCATCTTTTTCAGAATACGATCGCTTCCACTTTGCACTGGTAAATGGATATAATTGCAAATATTTCGGTAAGCTGCCATCGTTTCAATCACATCCATAGTCATATCCTGCGGATTGGAGGTGGAGAACCGAACCCTCATTTTTGGCTGAGCTTCTGCGACCAGTTTTAAAAGCCCGGCAAAATTTGTTGCTGTCGCCTTTTGAATTTCAGTAGCATTTTTAAAATCTTTTTTTAAGCCGCCACCATACCATAGGTAACTATCTACGTTCTGCCCTAAAAGAGTGATTTCCTTATATCCTTTTGCGGCAAGGTCGTTTACTTCTTCAACAATGCTTTGAGGATCACGGCTTCTTTCCCGTCCCCGGGTAAAAGGAACCACACAAAAAGTACACATATTATCACAACCTCTAGTGATAGATACAAAAGCGGATACACCATTGGTTTGAAGTCTTACCGGAGAAATATCACCATAAGTTTCTTCCTTGCTTAAAATAACATTAATGGCGTCACGCCCGGCTTCAACTTCATTAATAAGATTTGGAAGATCTTTATAGGCATCTGGTCCAACCACAAGGTCTACAATTTTCTCTTCTTCCAGGAACTTATTTTTCAAACGTTCAGCCATACATCCCAGAACTCCTACTTTCATTCCCGGATTGATCCTTTTCACAGCATTGTATTTTTCTAAACGTTTACGTACTGTTTGCTCCGCTTTTTCCCTGATAGAACAGGTATTCACCAGAACAAGATCTGCTTCTTCAAGTTTTTGTGTAGTATTGAAACCTTCTTTTGAAAGGATAGAGGCTACAATTTCGCTATCGCTAAAATTCATTGCACAGCCATAACTCTCTATGAAAAGTTTACGGCTATTGTTAGCCTTAGGTTCCATTACCAAAGAGTTTCCCTGCTTTTTCTCGTCTATTGTCTTCTCCATACTTCTATAATCGCCTGCCTGTTTTTAGAAGGGCAAAGATAGGACTAAAGACAGTTCTGACAAAGAGTCAGGTGAATAAGATTAATTTTTCTAATTTTACCAAAAATTACAGCAAGTGCAAAGAAAATTAAATATCGATGACAAGGAAGAATTCAATCAATGGATTTTTAAAAGTTTAAATTTAGCTGAAAGCACATCTTATCTTGATGATATTCTAGAAATTTATCCATTTCAAAGCGCAACTCCAGAACGTCTACCAGATAAGGTTAGAAACCAAATAATTCGAGCTCATCAAAGTAGAAATACAGATGATTTGATAGTTTTATTGAAAGGCCTCACAAAATTTCCTTACGAAGATCCAGTTTGGTATATGCTGAAAAATATCAAAGGCTTCTTTGATAACAATCCGCAGCAATTACAAAGAATAGCTCAATCTATTTACGCAATGACCGCCGAAGAAACGGTCATAAGGCTAGAATCTGCACCTAAATTAAATACTCAAATTGGTCCCATGTTTAACAATTGGGTTAAAAATAAGTTTACTATTTTAAATCTAAATGACTTTAAAAAATCTTCGGAAGGGATTGTTGTACTAGGCGAATCTGAAAACATTGGACAATCTTTTATATCAGAATACCTAAATCAGGATTTACCGAAAAGACCTGATCTTATTGCTAAAGTTAATAATCAGTACGTAATTGGAGAAGCTAAATGGATTGGTCAGTCGGGTGGCAATCAGGAAAAGCAAGTACAAGAAGTTTTAAGTTTTTGCGCAAATCAACGGGGCAATATTCTTAGAATTGGGATAGTAGATGGATTCCCATGGTCTATCTATCGTGAAAATGGTAGAATAATTAATGATAAGGTGGTAGTTAATATTCAAGAAAGCAATTACGATATAATTAGTGCCTTATTAATCGAAGAATACTTACAACAATATCTTTAATAAACTTTTTACTCTCGAGATAGATATTCAAAGAAATTACATTTAATATTTTCTGTTTCGAAATTCTTCTTTACAATCTCAAAAGAATGAGTTGAATTATCAATCCCTATCCATCTTCTATTTAAGTCATTTGCTGCTTTGAGGGTACTACCAGATCCAGCAAAACAATCTAATACAATAGAATTTGTATTAGATGAATTTGTTATTATCCGTTTAAGTAATTGTTCATTTTTCTGAGTTGGATAAGAAGCAAAAGAGAGTCCTTTATCCTTATATTCCCATACATCTTGTATCTTAAAACCTTTATGGTTTTCGGCTAAAACAATCTTCCGTGGATTTCCAGTATTTGACCATTCAATCAAACCTTGATTATCTAGTTCTGTCAAAACCTCTCTACTATATCTCCAGTGTCTTCCTTTAGGGGGAAGAAGCCCATTCCATTCCATACCTGTATCCCCATCCTTTGTTTCTCCTGGTGCATGGATTGGATTTGTATTATAATAACCAAACTTCGGATGCTTCTTTGGAAAAAGTTCCTTTCTTTTATCAACTGACATTATTTCCCGGGTATCATTCCAAATTTGTTTATCTCTATTTTTAACATAATACAAAACCATATCAGAGTAATTGCCGTAAGCACTTCTTGAAAAATTCTTTGGATTACATTTGATTCTAGTTATATCATTAATGAAATTATTAAATCCAAAAACCTCATCCATTATTATTTTAACATAATGACCAATTTTCTTGTCTATATGTAAATAAATACTACCCTTCTCCGAAAGTAACTCTCTTAAAATAAAAAGTCTTTTTCTAATAAATTCCAAAAACTCACTATTTATGAGTTTATCAGAATAAGCAGTTTGATTATCCAGCGAATTAAAATCCTGACCCGTGCCAAAAGGAGGATCTATATAAATTAAATCAATTTTCCCCGTGTAATTTTCTAATAATTTTTTTAAAACTAAATAATTATCCCCAAATAAAAACACATTCTCCTTATTTAGATGGTTTTTTTCAATAACCTGAAAATCGCCTTTAGGGTAAGTATTTAAAATCTCAAATTCATCCATTTTATCGTCATATGACAATAAACAATTTCTAGTCTTTTTTAAGTATTTCACTTGAGGTTCAGATGCTGTAGAGTTCTCAGAAATAAAGCTTTTGAAATCATCAATAGTGATTCTATAACTTTTATTTATTTTAATAGCATTTAAATCTCTGTTTTGAATATATTTTGACACAGTCTGTCTTGTAACTTTAAGGTTATCAGCTACTTCTTCTAACGTTAAGAAATCAGAATTCTTCATCAGTATTTTTACGCAAATTAACAAATAATAACATAAATATGGTAGTCACTTTATTTATTTATTAACATTATTTATAATCTAAAAAAAATTATAAATATATACGCAACCTTTTCTATCTAGTTGCATCTATAAGATAACTAACCACTTTAATTAATGAAAAGGCTACTTCTTTTTCCGCTTTTGTTTGCTTTCATATTCTTCCAATCCTGCGAAGAGGAAAAAGAAATCAATCTTTCTAATGTAGCAGTACCGGTTACACAAAGCATTGCAGATTTCAGGGCTTCGGTCAAGGTTGAAGAACCAAAATCTATCAAAGAATCAGGAAAAATTTATGCCTGGAAAAATTATATTTTCATCAATGATAAAAATGAAGGTGTTCATATTATAGATAATACAGATCCCTTTAACCCTCAAAACATCAGGTTCCTCAAGATTCCAAGAAATATGGATATCGCCATAAAGGATGAGAAGCTTTATGCTGATAATGGAATGGACCTGGTGGTATTTGATATTAGTGATATCAACAAAATTTCAGAAATAGGAAGAGTGCAAAACGTTTTCCCAAATTATTATGCCACCGCCCCGGAAAATGTGAGCTATGTAGACTTTGATAATTTTGATCCTTCACAGCAAGTGATCGTAGGCTATGTGATCGAGAAGAGGAAGATAGAATATGCTGATACAAATGAAGGAAGCCCTTTCTTTGAATCTGCTGCCGATGGAGGAGGAAATACCGGTACTGGAGGAAGCATGGCCAGATTTAGCCTGAACGAAAATTATCTTTACGTTGCAGGTGACTCTTCACTTTCAGCATTTGACATATCCTCACCTTCACAACCAGCAAGATTAAGTAATGAGTATGTGGGCTGGGAGGTAGAGACTATCTTTAATTATGAAGACCATTTGTATCTGGGCAGCAGCACGGGAATGTATATTTATAATTTGGAGAATCCGGCGACTCCTCAAAAAGTTTTTTTTTTACAGCATGTTCGCGGTTGTGACCCTGTAGTGGTTAAAGATAATTATGCCTACGTAACTATTCGTGGCGGGAACGCCTGCGGTCAGGATCTAAATGTATTAGAGATCGTAGACATCACCGATAAAGCAAATCCTGAAGTAGTGAATTCCTACGGAATGGTAAATCCATATGGTCTTGGAGTAAAAGACGATTGGCTGTTTGTATGTGATGGCGATGCAGGCCTAAAAATATTTGGAATAGAAGACACCCCTAACCTTGAGTATATCGATCAATTCAGTAACATTAACACCTATGATGTCATCCCCCTTGATGATAGATTGCTTATGGTTGGGGACAATATACTTTATCAGTACTCCTATAAGGGTAACGAAATTAATTTGATAAGTTCCTTTACTTTAAATTAATACCCTTTTTTTTGTTTGGTTTTTTTAAAATCCCCGTGTAGGGCGGGGATTTTTATTTAGTATTTCTTTTTGGATATCCTGTTTCCTGTAATTTGTCTTTGAGCATCACTCTTAAAACGCTGTACCTGTTCATCTCTCAATTTTTCATGTTTGGTCTTTCTACCCTGAACACGCGCACGCCATTTTCTCCAGTTACGAGGATGCATTTGCTCCTGCATAAATTTAATCACCTCTTTTTCTGTTAAGCCAAATTGAAATTCTATAGCTTCAAACGTAGTTCTATCTTCCCACGCCATAGAAATAATTCTATCTACCTGCCTTTCGTTAAAATCATATTCCGAAGTAACACTCATTTTGTTTAATTTTTTATGTTTGAAGTTAAACAATTTTAGATTAACCACAAAAAAACCCTCTCCAGGTGGAAAGGGTTTTATATAACGTATTTGTTTAATTAAGCTTCAAAAGGCTCAATAGAAACATAAGATTTATCATCTTTCTTTCTTGTGAACTTCACAAGACCATCAACTTTCGCATGCAAAGTATGAT
>CAXGBX010000144.1:0-6146 GCA_964008195.1 uncultured Flavobacteriaceae bacterium | reverse complement strand
TCCGACCTCTCCAAAGGAGAGGTAAAATGGAATCAACGGTATAAATGCATCATGAAAATTTTATATGAGGAACATCATAAGTAATATAAATAAAGCCTTTGATCATCGCATTCGCCTGGGAATTATGAGTGTACTTATGGTAAATGAGTTTGCCGACTTTACCACTTTAAAAGAATTGCTTGGCGCAACTGACGGGAATATCGCTAGCCATATAAAAGCCCTGGAAAAAGAAAATTATGTAAAAGTTGAAAAATCATTTATAGACCGGAAACCCAATACCCGCTATAGTACTACTAAAACCGGAAGGGAAGATTTTCAGAAACATATTGACGCCATTGAAAATTTATTAAATAAGAATTATAAAAAACCATAGCTAAAAAAATTTACCCACTCACTTTGAATTTCAAAGTACTTAAAACTAACAAATTAATTTAAAATCAATCATCATGAAAAACACAAGATTTTTAATCATCGTACTAATTGTTGGAGCATTATTATTAATTCCATTCATCGCCATGCAATTTGACACAGGAGTAGATTGGAAAGCTTTGGACTTCCTGATTATGGGCGTATTACTTCTGGGTACAGGACTGCTTATTGATCTCGTTTTGAGAAAAATTTCCACCACCAAAAACAGGATCATTATATGCGGAATAGTTTTAGCCGTATTCTTCCTCATCTGGGCTGAACTGGCCGTTGGCATTTTTGGAACTCCTGTTGCCGGCAGTTAATACAAGGCTTTAATTTTAAAATTTCAACATGGAAAATTTTGTAAAACAGGATTCAATCGTTCGGAAGATCTGGGGAAACGCTGATACGATTCTCCTGATCTTCGCAGGTGCTTCTGCTGAGTTTGCCTTGAACAAAGCGGTGGACTGGCTTTATTATACCGGTAAGTTACCTAAAGATCCCCTCGGAAGGCTTTTTGCCACAGTAGCCTACGCCCGGAAAATTGTCTTTTCTGAAAAACAATCGGCACTTACGGCTATAGACCAGATGAATGCCATCCATGCTTCGGTGGAATCCAGTCGTGGAAAAACTATTCCCGACTGGGCCTACCGGGATGTGCTTTTTATGCTTATAGATTACTCTATTCGGGCTTATGAAACTTTGGAGCGACCCCTGGAAATCGATGAGAAAAAAGAGGTTTTTAATGTTTTTTCAAGGGTTGGAAAAAGAATGCAGCTAAAAGGGCTCCCGGATAATTTTAAGGATTATGAGGCAATGCGAAAGACCCATCTTGAGCAGCACCTAAATTACGGCGATTATAGCTGGGATTTATACCGGCAATATCGCAAGCATCTGGGCTGGATGCGGTATAATTTGTTAATAGAAACCCAGATCCTTATCACTCCTAAAAAAGTAAGGCGGCTTTTATTGCTTCGGAAATTTTCATTATTACGTCCGTTGATTCTTAGTTATAAATTAAGTAGGACATTAAAACTCGACTTTTTACTGAAATCACTCCTACTCCCTGCAGATTATAAGAAAGAAATAAGGTCGCTGGATCATGTTCCGGTTTAAAAATTCAAATCATTATTAATCATTCAACAATCAAAAAATGGACAACTCCTCTCAAAATCCCATCGGTAATCGATTCATTCACTGGCTAAAAAACTCCCTCACCGCGAGAATGTTTGTCATCGGTATTCTCACACTCATTTTACTGATTCCTCTTTTTATGGTTCAGGATTTGATCAAAGAAAGGTCACAGCGACAAAAAAGCGTTGTTGCCGAGATCAATGATAAATGGGGAGATGAAGTCATCATTTTCGGTCCTATTCTGAAACTTCCCTATCGAACTTTTCGGGAAAAACATATTACCAATTCAAAAAACGAGCTTACCACAGAGAGCATTGAAGAAATAAAACACCTTTACTTCTTTCCGCAGCAGCTGAAAATCCATTCCAATATAGATCCTGAAATAAAGAAGCGCGGAATCTATCAAACGGCTGTCTACAAAAGCAAGACGAATCTCAGCGGAAGCTTTTCTGGGCCCGAGCACCAAAATGAGGATATTTCAGAAGAAAATATTCTTTGGAATAAAGCCAGAATCATTTTCAATACTTCTAATCTGAAGGGCGTCAACGAACAGATCAATATCAAAATCGGCAATTCCGGCTATCATTTTAAATCTAAATACCAGGAACAAAATCGGCTGTCTCCAAATGAGCAGGCACTATACCTGATGGAAAGTGAGGTTTTAAAGGAAAGTGATTTTCCGAAAGAAAAACCGGTTGATTTTAACATGGAGATTTCGGTAAATGGAAGTTCCGGAATTTCCTTTGTACCGATTGGAAAAACCACCGAAGCCGGGATTGTTTCAGACTGGAAAACCAGTAGTTTTAAAGGAAATTTTCTGCCTTACAACGAAGATAAGATCACAGACGAGGGTTTTGATGCCCGGTGGAAAATCCTGGATATCAACAGGCCATTTCCTCAAACATTCAACAACAAACTGCCGGAGCTTACAAAATATGCCTTTGGCGTAAATTTTATGATCCCGGTAGATGAATATCAGAAAAGTGAGCGAGCTACAAAATATGGATTCTTAGTGATAGCTCTCACCTTCCTCCTCTTCTTCCTGATCCAAACGCTGAGCAAAATCCCGATACACCCGTTTCAATACTTCATGATAGGCTTGGGCCTGGTGATGTTCTATACTTTACTCATCTCTATTTCTGAACATAGTAGCTTTCTAAAAGCCTATTTAATTGCGGGAATTTCGGTGATTCTAATGATTAGCCTTTACTCTAAAAGCATTCTAAAAGGCTGGAAATTTCCTGTTTTTATCGGGCTTTCCTTATTTGCCCTGTATTCTTTCATCTATGTGATTATTCAGCTGGAAAGCTATGCGCTCCTGGTGGGAAGTGTTGGGCTATTCCTTATTCTGGCCGGGGTCATGTTCGTATCCCGAAAGATCGAATGGAACAATTATTAAAAAATTATAACCAGAAGCTGTCTTGAAACGTTTTTCAAACGTCAAACTGAGCGCAGTCGAAGTTTTAAATGTTTGATTTTCAATAAGGGGCTCGACTGCGCTCACCCTGACCTTACAAATTTTGGCCTTAAAACAGCTTCTTATAAATATGATCATGAAGATATTATTACAAAACACACATCCGCTCTTCAACCGGATCCTGATATATGCTATTAGCCTGTTACTGCTAAGGATTATTATCACCGGTGAATTTTACTTTATCTTTCTAATCTGGAACCTTTTCCTGGCTGCTGTACCGCTTTGGGTGAGCAGAATATCTGAAAAATATAGCTCAAACAATAAATATGGTGCCGTATTGCTCTTTTTTGTATGGTTGCTTTTCCTGCCGAATACCTTCTATGTGATCACAGATCTTATTCATCTAAAAAATTCGTCCTCCCTCTACCTTATGCTTGATGTGCTGCTTATCTTTTCGTTTGCAGTTCTTTGTTGCAACCTGGGCTTTTATTCTTTAAATCAGATAAATAATATTCTTCGAACTAATTTCCCGAAATTGAACCTTAACTATTTCAACTACTTTGTTCTCATTTTATGCTCCTTCGGAATTTATCTGGGAAGATTTTTAAGATACAATTCCTGGAATATCATCAGCAACCCAAAAAACCTGTTTTTCGACTGTCTGAATTATTTTCTGTATCCCGTTGAAAATAAAGAAGTATGGATATTTACATTTGGCTTTGGACTATTCTTAATTTCAATAAAAAGCCTGTTTGAAAAAACCAGTTATGCGATTAACCAGAAATAAGCGTCTCTATTACTTTCTGGGTTTCTTGTTTCTATTATTCATTGAAATTTTAATCGCCAGATTCGTATCCGATTCTTTTATGCGACCTTACTTAGGAGATTTTCTCGTGGTGATCCTGATCTATTGTTTCCTTATGTGGATTTCCAGAATTTCAGTCTTAAAAGGACTTATTATTGTTTTGATGTTTTCTTTTGCCGTTGAATTTTTCCAGCTGATTAATATTGTAAAGGTGCTGCAGCATCAACCGCCAAAAATTGTCATGATCATACTGGGAAGTAGTTTTTCAGTTTGGGATTTACTGGCTTATAAATTAGGGATATTTCTTGTTAGTTTACTGGAAATATTATTTCCATCTGCTGAAATTAGATCTGAAAAGTGAGTAATAATTAATTTTTTAATAAAATCAGTCAATTTATTAAAACCTTAAGACTCGTTAACTGCTGAAATATTAATTTGCATAAAATGTAATTTTATGCTTATTACCTTGTTACAAAATCTAGCCGAAAGCCCGAAAGACCAGAAAGGTGAGATAGATGTAAATACTCAGTCTATAGTTGAAAAGATTGATACCTGGCTGGATGGTTTTATAAGAAATGTGCCAAATATTGTATTGGGAATAATCCTTTTTATAGCAATGATCTACGTGGGAAGATGGGCCGGCAGATTGGTAAAAAAGCAAATGAGCAAAAGGGGCCGGGATAATTTTGGGGAAATACTGGGTGGCTTTTTAAAATATACCATTGTAATTGTTGGCTTAATGTTGGCGCTCACAGTTATTTCCCCGAACTTAAAACCTGCTGATCTTATAGCAGGTTTGGGAGTAAGTTCTGTAGCTATTGGATTTGCTTTTAAAGACATTTTACAGAACTGGCTGGCAGGAATATTAATATTACTGCGCCAACCCTTTAAAATTGGTGATCAAATTGTGGTGAACGGTTATGAAGGAACTGTAGATAGAATTGAAACACGTGCAACTGTTATTACCACTTATGATGGACAGGATGTGGTTATCCCAAATGGGGATATATATACCAACGCGGTACAGGTGAAAACAGCCCACGAATTAATCAGAAGTCAGTATGACCTGGGATTAGGCTATGACCAGGATAGAGACAAAGCGATGAAAATTCTTCGTGAGACCATTAAAGGAATTGAGGGTGTAAATCAGGAAAAACCAATTGATATCTTAGCCTGGGATCAATCTGATAGTTGGCTCACTATAAGAATGCGCTGGTGGACAAAATCTGAAAGGGCGAATGTAGTTAAGGTTTTTTCTAAAGTTATTCTGGAAACCCAGAACGCTATGGATAAAGCCAATATAGACCTTCCTTTTCCTACCCACGTAGAAATAAGCAAGAAACTTGACGAATTGGATAAGGAAACTGAAAATACTGACGTAGACCAAAAGGAGACTTCAAAATAAAATTTTCAGGTTTTACTCTGAATCGGAGATAAAATCCTGTAAATAGTAATATAAGGGAGTTAGCCTGCCATTTTCCGTCATTTTGGCTCTTCCAAGAACTCCATCTTTATCATCGTTAAAGAAAGCGGGAATCACATGTTCCAAAAACATCTCTCCAAAACCTTCACTGGCATCTTTGGGAAGTTCACAGGGAAGATTATCTACCGCCATGATACAAATTGCATCTTTCTCCATAAAATCTGTTTCCCTTCCAGATATAGGATCATATCCATAGAAAGGTTCAGCAATGGTGGAAGGACGAATTGTACTTGCAATAGGACCGGCGATATCGCAAGAAATATCGGCCAAATACTTTATTCTGAAATCTTTATTTTTTATATCCTTTTCAGAATAGAAAACCGGGGAGCCTTCACCATAGAAATGACCTGCAATAAAAACATCACTGTTCTTGGCAAATTTCATAAAATCTGATTCGTAATTTTCCGGCACTTTGTAAAATTCTTTTCGGCTACCTTTTGCTCCATCTTTTCTCCTGGCATAATCCAATACATCGATACAGCAAAATACAGGTTCATCAAACTCATTTTTTAAATACTCCGCTGCAGAAATTTTCTTCATATTTAAATGATCTAGAATCTCTTTTGCTCCATGGGCAACTTTTCCGCTACCAGTAAGCACAAATTTATAGTTGGGTATTTCAATTTTGTCCAATTCTGCCAGCATGGATTTGAGATCTGGCAGAGCTTCTGCTTTTGGTAATTCAAATAATTCCTCCCTGGTTCCTATAGCCCGAATTCCGTTGTAGGCGCCAACCAGTCCCGCATATCTACCAAAACCAATGAGTCTTCCGTTATTCTTATTAGTTATTACCTCATGGTCATATAATTCGATATTCCTTTTCAGGATTTCACGAAGCAGATCACGATTATAGGGTTGCTTTTTGATAGTATGACTAAAAAAAAAGTACTTTTTGTCAG
>CAXGBX010000143.1:0-6148 GCA_964008195.1 uncultured Flavobacteriaceae bacterium | reverse complement strand
CATAAGAGCGTTGATCTGAGTCTGTACATCAATATCATCGGTAATCTTTTCAATAAGCATCATCGGGTTATCTACCAGAATTCCGGTAAGCTTTCCATCTTTCTGTTCAATATCCCCTCCTTCAAATTTGGTTTCAGTAGTAATATTTGCTTTATCCAGAGCTGCCTGATTTACCAGCATCGCATGACCGTCTATTCGGGTAACAGCTACCGGGGTATCAGGAAATAATTGATCCAGGGTATCTTTTACCGGGAATTCCTTTACTTCCCAGTCATTCTGATCCCAGCCCCTACCTGCAATAAATTCCACATTATTTTTCTCCTGAAATTCCACGATTCTGGCTACTACTTCTTGAAAACTCTTTGTTCCGGTAAGATCCACACGCTGTTGTTGCATTCCTAAACCATAAAAGTGGGCGTGAGCATCTATAAGTCCCGGATAAATCGCTTTCCCTGCAGCATCAATTTTTTCGGAAAATTCGTATTTATCCTGCAAAGCCTTTGAAGTTCCTATTTCCAGAAATTTACCGTCTTTCACCACGAAAGCTTCTGCTTTCCCGAATTCTTCATCAACGGTATAAACATTTGCATTAAAAACCAGAAGATCAGCTTGCTCTTTTTGAGAACCACAGCTAATGTAAAACATGCTAAACAGCAAAAGGCCGAGTATTTTTTTCATCTTATTTAAATTTTGCTTAAAAATAACGAAAGTGGTTTAGAAAGCTATTATATCTGAAAAATTTTGGAAATTAGATAGATGACAACCTTATAGTCTGAGAATATTATAATTTTCAAACTTGCACATACGCCGTTTAATGTCCTATATTCGATGATTAACTATGCAACTTATTTTCCAATTTTGAACCTTTCACAGACACATTTAAAAAATTTATGAAAAATTCAACTTTTTGTTATTCTCTAATTTTCCTTTGCGCCGGATTCTGTTGTCCCGGAGAAAATGAATACGAAAATCGCATTTACAATTTTGAACAGGAAGATCTAATTCAGGTATTGGATTCTGAAACGAATTTTAATTTAAATGATACTATCTGGATAAAAACTGAAGTTCCTGTAGAATTAGAACTTGAAGGTCAAGACCTGAACCTTTCTGAAATTACGGGCAATGCCCAGGCGATCAATATCCCTCTGGGATTTTATCAACTAACTAATTTTGACAATCCTCTGGAAGTAGTCCTTTCAGAAAATGAAATCGTAAATAAAACCGGTGAGACCTCCACCACTTATGGAATTCAGGCAAAGGGATTTCTGGAAGGTAATAGGTTTATTAAAGAATTTGGGATCATACTCAAACAACCTGGAAATTTTATAATTTCAAGTAGTTATCAACTAAATGCAAATAATCTATATGTTAATTCTCAAAATTATACCTCCGTTTCTATAAAGACTACTTTCAAGGATGGAGAGAATCCTCAGGAATATAGAATTACCGTAGAATAATCTTTCAAAAATCTATTTTATCATGAAACGACTTTTTATCCTAATCCTGGCAGCCATGATTTCCTGTGATTCAGAACCAGAAGAGGTTGATCTTCTAATAACAAATGTTACCGTTCTGGATATAGAGCAAAACAAAAAGTGGGTCAACAGTTTAGTCGCAATTCGCGAAGACACAATTTTCGCAGTAAAAAAAATGCGCGACAGTGATGACTTTAAAGCTATTGATACCTTCGATGCCCAGGGAAGTTTTATAATGCCCGGTCTTTGGGATAACCACGTACATTTTAGAGGTGGCGATAGTCTGGCTTCGGAAAATAAAGATTTATTGCCCCTGTTCTTAGAATATGGAATAACAACTGTTCGTGACGCAGGCGGCGATATCAGCAAATCGGTATTTGAGTGGAGAGAGCAAATTGAAAATGGGGAACTTACAGGTCCACGAATATTTTCTTCCGGCCCAAAACTAGATGGTGAAAATCCGGCCTGGCCCGGATCCATTCCGGTAGATACGGAAGCTGATGTCCAGATGGCCCTTGATTCTCTGGAAAAAATGAACGTAGATTATGTAAAAATTTATGACGGAAGTATTACTGAAAAAATGTATTACGAAATCATCAAAGAGGCTGAAAAAAGAGAAATGAAAGTAACAGGGCATATGCCTATGTCTGCTGATGTGACTGAAGCTGTAAAGTTTGGTTTAGATGGGAATGAACATTTGTATTATGTGATGAAAGCCGCTTCAGCAAAAAAAGATAGCATTGAAAAGGTGAAATCTGGCTATTCCATGATCATTCCGCTTGCCCAGACGTATAATGATTCTGTGGCAGCAATGGTTTTTGATGAACTGGCAGAAGAAGGATTTTACGTCACTCCTACATTATACATTGGAGAGGTATTAAAAGAGCTTGCCGACGCAGATCATAGTAAAGATGAATTGCTTGAGTTTATTGGCCCGGGAATCCAGGAAACCTACCAGGGCAGGATCATGTCTGCCAGAAGGGCTAAAGAATCCGGTTCCAGCATAAGGGATCATACCGAAGATGTTTTCGAGAAGATGATAAGACCTATGTACAATTCGGGTATCCAGATTCTGGCAGGCTCAGATTGTGGTCCCTATAACTCGTTTGTTTACCCTGGAAAATCTTTGCATAAAGAGCTCGAAGCACTTGTTGATGCCGGGCTGAATACGCAAGAAGCATTGCTTACCTCAATAAGGAATGGCCCAAGATTTTTTGACTTACAACATTTATATGTGAGAGTAGAAAAAGGCAGAATGGGAGATCTAATTATACTTTCGGAAAATCCTATGGAAAACATTGAAAATCTCAGTTCTATAAAGGCAGTAATCTCAAAAGGGAAGATTTTAAATATTTCAGAATTAGCTAAGACCAAGCCTTGATTTTAATAAAAAGAGGCATTCTCAAAAGTTAGAAATATGTCATCCTGAGACCCCCGAAAAAAATTTCTAGCATAAGGGATATGAAGTTTTCTTAAATGTTGTTGTTTAAGATGCTGAAACAAGATGAGCATGACGGCAACCCAAAACAAAATCGTCATCCTGAATTTATTTCAGGATCTTAACAAGTGGATCACCAACTATAGCTAGAAGCTGAAACAAGTTCAGCTTGACGAAAAAGTCACTTTTGAGAATGCCTCTTAAATTAAATTATTCAAGATTTAATCCCAATCAAATTTATAGGTTACTCCACCCAGAACCTGGATTCCCTGAACATCATAATCCAGCCATCTCTGGTAATTATTGTTCAACAGGTTGCTTCCTTTTACAAAAGCAGAAAGCTGATCATTAAATCGGTGTCCAAGATGCGCATTTGCATCAAAATAACTATCTAGGGTGACTATTGGATTCGAATTCATAAAATCCATAGACGTGTTAACATCTTTTCGCTCCCCCACATAAAATAAATTAGCTCCGGTATACCATTTTTCATTGATTTGATAATCGGCATTTAGACTAGCTTTCATTGTTGGTAGATTCCATGCTTCAGATTGATTATCGGTATTATAATCGAAAAACTCTCCATTTAAACCTAATCTAAAATTTCTGTTTACATCAACATTCAATTCTGCATAGAATGATAAAGTGTTTACATCATCATAAACCACACTAAAACTATTTCCATAGGTATAACTTTCACCCTCCAGACTTGCAAAGTCAAAATTTCTTATAAATAATGGCTTATCAAACTGAGATTGGTAACTTACTCGAGTATTATATGAAATCTCGTTATTCAACTTACCTTTTGCACCAACATATCCATTATACTTATTATCTGTAGGCCTGATATTCAACGTTGGTGATACATAGGGGTTCGCCTGGTAAAAGTTATAGTATGTATTCTGCTCCAGGTCACCTTCTACACCTGCATAGGCTGTTACATAATCTCCGGCCAGCTTATAACTGGCAGAGATTGCCGGATACAGATAAAAATCTCCGTCACTGTTCTCAACATCCATCCCATATACGAAGTTGACTCCAAGATTAATACTCAGGTCATCACGCAAAATTAAAAGACTTGGTTTGGCATTGAAATTCATAAAAGTATAATCGTACCCAATTTCTGAATTGTAGGTTCTATCAAATTTTCCGTTTACAATATCCGCCCCTATTGCTGTGGTAATAAGTTCATCGGCAATTTCTACTTCAAAAAGGCCTTCCGCAGTAAAATGATTTTCAGCGGTGCTATATGAATCGCCGGAATGCCTGAAACGTGCCTTGGCACTTTCGAAAAATGAATCGTATAATTCAATCTCACTACCAACATATACTGAATAGTAATTCTGTGCGGGATCTAGACTGTTCAATTCAGGATCTGAATCAGGATTTTCCGGGATATTATATTCCGGTAACCCATACCAATTGAACAATTGGTGTTCAGCACCAACTTCTGCGATCCAGGAAAGATCACGGTTTCTGGTGTTATAATTTAAGTTCAGTTCAGTATCATAAAATTTATCGTCCAGAACAACATCTTCTATCCCTCCCTGGGATGAATTATGCGTAAGGAAAATTCCGAAGTTACTGCTACGGTCTATTTCCAGATTTGAATAGAATTCAGCCAGGACATTAGAGTAATTTCCAAATCCCAGGGTAGCATAATTGTCATACACCTTCGGGGGTCTTTCACGCTCCACGGTGGTAGCCCTTCCTTTTGCCGGAGTAAAGGTTGATGCTACTGGTACCGAAAATATGGAATATTGCACCGGTTTTTTCTGAAGACTAACCGAGTCATTTCTGGTTGGCGAAGCTTTTATCTTGCTTGCATCCCTTACTGATGGCGTATAAGGTTTTACTACGGTTACTGTTTCGCTCCCAATAGGATCCTGGGCATAAAGGATCCCACTAAATATGAACAGACTAAAAAACAGACTTTTCTTGATTGCTTTAAATCGCATATAGCAGTGAATCTATTAGATTAAGTTTAGTTATTTGTTTCTACAGAAGCATTGGTTTTTGCTTCCTGAGTTTTGATTCTGGATAATTCGGCTCTGGCTTCCTGAACCACATCAGGATATTTCTGGAAATTCTTAGTTACATTTTCCAGAATATAGGTGGCCTGGTAGGCATCTCCAAGCGCATAGAAGTTTTTAGCCATTAAGACCAATCCTTTTGCTCCCCAAAGTTTATATCCTGCAAAGTCTTTTGCCAGAATTTGCACGGCAGCATTAGAAGCTTCATGATTTCCATCCTTATGCTTGAAGTAGGCATCATAATAAAGCGCCTCTGCTCCCAGTTCCCCGGTGGCAGTTTTTTGAACTTCTTTATAAGCTGAACGGGCTTTACTGTTGTTACCAGATTTAATTGCTGCCCTGGCTACCATGACACGAGCATCATTTCTTGCTTCGGTTTCGGCAGTAGAATTATTCAACACCTTCTCAGCATATTCATTGGCTTTATTGAAGTTTCCAGTCTCGAAATATGATTTCATCAGGTTTTGCTGAGCAAAGACTACATTTTGCTCATTATCTGCCTGTTTTTCCAATTTCACTAGAAGTGGAAGCGCCTCGGTATAATTCTTCTTTTCAAGATAGATCTGAGATAATCTTGCCAGAGCCTGTTCAGAAAACTCGTTCTTAGGCTTGGAGGTCACATAACGATAATTAGGAATAGATTTATCAACCTTTCCATCTCTGAAATACATCTGAGCCAGGTAGAAATTGGCATTTATTGAATGTATTCCGTTCGGGAAATTCTGAATATATTTTTCGAAATTGGCAATCGCCTTTTCTGTATTATTATTCAGATATTGATTTTCAGCAGCTTCAAAAGTAGCATTGTCAAGATCTGAATCACTCACTTCCACAAAGTCTATATTTCGTACCCAATTAGCATACTCATCTGTTCTACCCAGGTCAACATATACATTTCGTGCTGTGGAAACAGCCTGTTTTGCTTCCGGAGTATTAGGATAATCAGCAACTACTTTTCTTAATCTTTCCAGTGCCTTATTTCCATCATTGCTGTTATAATAAATAAGTCCCTGTCTTAACATAGCCTTTGGAACAAGTGCACTTTCCGGCACATCTCTGATCAATTTGTTATAAGACTGAATTGCCTGCCCGGTATTATTTGTAGAAACATAGGTATTTCCCAATTCGTACATCGCATCATCACGATATGGGGAACGTGGATATTTACTGGTAAAACTGTTCAATTCTTCAATCTTAGTATC
>CAXGBX010000142.1:0-6154 GCA_964008195.1 uncultured Flavobacteriaceae bacterium | reverse complement strand
GCAGGTCTTTTTCCTGGAGGTTACTTCAAAAGAGAAGCAAGACCAAGCAGTGAAGAAATTTTAGTAATGCGTTTAGTAGACCGTGTATTACGTCCACTATTCCCAAAAGATTATAAGTTTGAAACTCAGGTAATGATCCAGCTAATGTCTCATGACGATGACGTGATGCCAGACGCACTTGCAGGATTAGCCGCTTCTGCAGCTATTCAATTATCTGATATTCCTTTTGAAACTCCTATTTCTGAAGCTCGTGTAGCCAGAATTAATGGAGAGTTTGTTTTAAACCCAAGTAGAGAGAAACTTGCTGAAGCCGACATGGATATCATGGTTGGAGCTTCTGCAGATTCTGTAATGATGGTGGAGGGACAATTTGACGAATGTTCTGAAGAAGAGATGGCTGAAGCGATTAAATTCGCCCATGAAGCTATTAAAGTTCAGTGTGCAGCTCAGGTAAAACTTGCTGAAGCATTTGGTAAAAAAGAAACTCGAGAATATGAAGTAGCTGATACAGATGAGGATATTGAGAAGAAGATCCTTGATGCTACGTATCAGAAATCATATGATATCGCAAAAAGCGGTACCAGCAAGAAAGAAAGAAGCCAGGCTTTTTCTGATCTAAAAGAAGAAGTGAAAGCAATGTTCTCTGAAGAAGAACTGGAAGAAAAAGGAAAAATGATCTCTGGATACTTCAACGATGCTCAGAAAAAAGCAGTTCGTGACCTTACTTTAAAAGAAGGAATTAGACTTGACGGTAGAAAAACTGACGAGATTAGACCAATCTGGTGTGAAGTAGATTACCTTCCATCAACTCATGGTTCTGCAATCTTTACTCGTGGAGAAACTCAGGCACTGGCAACAGTAACTTTGGGAACTTCCAGAGAAGCAAACCAGGTAGATCTTCCAACCCAACAGGGAGAGGAAACATTCTACTTGCATTATAACTTCCCTCCTTTCTCGACCGGTGAAGCTTACCCAATTAGAGGTACTTCAAGAAGGGAGATTGGGCACGGAAACCTTGCTCAAAGAGCCCTTAAAGGAATGATTCCAGCGGATTGTCCTTATACCGTTCGTGTAGTATCTGAAGTTTTAGAATCTAACGGTTCTTCTTCGATGGCTACGGTGTGTGCAGGGACGATGTCTCTTATGGATGCTGGTGTTCAGCTTAAAAAACCAGTTTCTGGTATCGCGATGGGATTAATTTCTGACGGTGAAAATTACGCTGTACTTTCTGACATTCTTGGAGATGAAGATCACCTTGGAGATATGGACTTCAAAGTTACAGGAACTGCAGACGGTATTACTGCCTGCCAGATGGATATCAAGGTGAAAGGACTTTCTTATGAGATCCTTGTGGCTGCATTAAAACAGGCACGTGAAGGAAGACTTCATATTCTTGAGAAATTAACTGAAACCATTCCAACTCCTAGCCAGAATGTTAAGGCACATTCTCCTAAGATCATCACCAGAAGAATTCCTAATGAATTTATTGGCGCATTGATTGGACCTGGAGGAAAAGTGATTCAGGAACTTCAAAAAGAAACCAAAACTGAGATCGTGATCAATGAAGATCCGGTTACAGAAGAAGGAATTGTTGAAATTCTTGGAACTCAGCAGGAAGGTATTGATAAGGTTCTTGCAAAGATCGATTCTATTACATTCAAGCCTGAAAAAGGAAGCGTTTACGAAGTAAAGGTTATCAAAATCCTTGATTTTGGTGCTGTTGTGGAGTATATGGATGCTCCGGGTAACGAAGTATTGCTTCATATTTCTGAACTTGCATGGGAACGTACCAATGATGTGAACGATGTTCTTAAAATGGGAGATACACTAGACGTAAAATATTTTGGTCTGGATCCTAAGACAAGAAAAGATAAAGTTTCCAGAAAAGCCTTGATGGAAAAACCTGAAGGCTTTAAGGAAAGAGCTCCTAGAGATGATAATCGTGGCTCAAGAGATAACCGTGGTTCTCGCGATAATAATCGTGGTAGAGATAACCGTGGTCGTGATAATCGTCGTGACGACAGAAAACCTAGAGAAGATAAAGACTAATTTTCTTTATATATCAAAAAAAAGCCTGGCATTCGCCGGGCTTTTTTATTTTAATTATTTTTTATAACCTATGAAATTTTAAATAAAAACCAGCGACTATCTTCTCGCAAGAATAAAAAATTGAGTATCCGCTTTTTGTCCTAATTAATTCAATCGTCACCCTGAATTTATTTCAGGGTCTCTATAGGAACTGATTTCAATTGAATTGAGATTCTGAAACAATCCCGATAACCATCGGGACAGAATGACGACCTTTTTCAGTTTAGGACACTTTCCGGATAAACAGAATACTCTAATTATTAATAATCATAACCTGTGTTATTGGTAAAAAATATGGCATTGGCAAAGAATAATTTCCCATTTTCCCAGAATGCGCGAAATAAGGGATTGTCTACCATATAAATAATACTTCCTTTACCCATAGGAACTTCGCCAAAGACCAGTGAGTTTTTTAAATTCTTCACCGCTTCGCTACCCGCAAAACCGGAAACCACTTCCGGTTCCTGAACGTAGGAAACATTATAACCATCCTCTAGTAAAGAGTAACTGTCACTGCTTAATTTCAAGCTAAAATAAGTGTCATCATAGCCAAAAGCTAAGGGATGTGTATTGTCAAGTTTAGTTTTGATAATGCTACCCGTAATCAGGTTTTTGATACTTTCTCGTTCTCTTTTAGCATAAGGAATAAGGTTGGAATTCGCAGAGGTTGAATCTTTACTGGCCATTTTATTTTCCGTGATTCCAAATCCGTCTTTATCTGAAAAGTTTCCAACGGCGCTTCCAATATTAATTAATTTACCGCCTTTACTTATCCAGGATTTAATCTTTTCAAGATTCTTTTCGTTTAAAAAATCTCCGTACCAACCTTCAGGCATAATTAGAACGTCAAATTCATCTAAATTCAGTCCCGTAAAATAATCAGTATTAATTGGGGTCACGGGATAATTTAAATCCTGTTCAAAATAATACCAAACTTCTCCAAAATTAAGAGATGAAACTTCATTCCCTTTTAAAAGTGCTACTTTCTGGTTATTGATTATTTTGATATCTGGAGATCCAAAGTCTGGACCCCTACCTGCAAAACTGGTTTCTGCGGCTAATAGTTCTCTCTGGTGGGTGTTTGCTAAGGCAATGACAATAGAATCGAAATTTTTGCTATTTCGATTATCACTTTTAGTGATCAACAAACTTCCACGTTCAAATTTCTGCTTATTGCTTTCAAAAGGAACTTCATTAAAACGGACTTTTATATCATTCTTGAGTAATTCTGCCAGAAATTGTGCATCCTGCATGCTATTCCATTTAGTAATATAACCCGCTCCGTTAGAATTTGCCTTATTTTGAATAGCTTTCACAGGATTTTCTTCTGTGCTATTCACTAATTTCTTGCTAGCCAGAGCATCCAGCCCATAGGCGTATGGCAAACTCCAGGCGGTAATATCATAGGTTAATGAGTCCGCTAATTTGGTAGAAGGCTCGAAAAGCACTTTTACCATTTTGCCTTTGGATTGATTGGTAGATACCACCAGGGTATTTTCATTGGTATTTAAACTACCGTCTTTACTGTCGTTAAATCTATAACCATTTACTTTCCATGAATTGGAATGAGCATAGGTTATTTCGTGCTTATCGAGCAACTTTTTCAGCGCTGAAATCTTATCTGGGTTACCGTTAAGAACATAACTTTTATAATCGAAAGCTCCTGTATCAAAATAATTTTTGAATTCTGAATTAATTTCTTGAGCATTTTTTGAAGCAACTTCAATAGTAGAAAGTCCGGTAGTATAATGATGCTCCAGCCTATCCTTTAATGTGAGCACGTAACCTTCATCAGTTTTAATTCCTAATCCTGCACGACCATGCCCGGCCTGTTCATAAGTCATTCCAATAGCACCCATGTATGTGGGGTAGGTGTCACCATAGCTGGGATAAAGAAGGTCAAAACGTTCACCGGTAAAATATAGCCAGCCTTCCTCATCAAAATATTTCGCATGATTTTGTCCGATTCTGGTCTGGAAATCTCTTTGAAAGGGAGTAATCACCTCATGAAAAGGTTCCGCAGCAGGTGCAAAGTAATAAGGATCGTTGATACCCTGCTCATGAAAATCTACATGAATATGAGGTAGCCATTGATTATATATTTTTAGTCTTTGCTGAGTTTCAACCTGTGTAGCCCAGGCCCAGTCCCTGTTCAGGTCAAAAAGATAGTGATTAGGCCTTCCTCCGGGCCAGGGTTCATGATGTTCTGCCGCTTCCTGGGAAATATTATAAGGTTCGGCTTTTACCTGATTGTACCAGTTGGCATACCGATCCCTTCCATCAGGATTTACACAGGGATCTATGATAACCACAGTATTTTTCAGCCATTCTTTCCTGTTGGTAACTAACTCATAGATCGTTTTCATGGCGGCTTCGGTACTGGAAGCTTCGTTTCCATGCACATTATAGCTAAGCCAGACTATAGCCTTATCAGCATTATTTTCTGCATCAGTCTTATTTGTACTGCTTAAGTGGTTCTTTTGAATCATTTCCAATCCAGACATATTTTCTTCTGAAGAAATTATAGCATAGGTAAGGGACCTGCGTTCATTGGTTTTGCCATAAGTTTGATAGGTCACCAAATCAGAATTTTCAGCGACATGACTGAAGTAGTTCACTACATCGGCATGCCGGGAAAACTGACTCCCCAATTCGTAACCAAGAAATTCTGACGGACTTTTAATCTGCTGCGCGGTAATGCACTGCAATCCGCTTAAAATCGTAAAAAATAAGATCAGGTAATTTTTCATCAAAAAAAGATAATTTTATAAGCCGAGTAAAGATAGTATCTAGCCGTGAATTAACTAAAATTTAGGGAATAAAATCACTATCTTCGGTATCTTTGCAAACAGAATTAAAATCTATGCCAGCCGATTGTATTTCGTATCCCGAAACCAATTATTTCACAGCCTTAATTCTTGATTATTTATCCGAAAGGAAAGAATTAGAAGAATTATATCACCGCTTTCCAAAAATTGAGAATTTTGAAGCTCAAATAGCTGAAAAATCTAAAAACTACGATCATAGTATCCGGAAAGATCTAAGTAAGCTTTTGAGAGATCAGTATTCAGATATCGCAGTTTCTGAAAGTACCAGAGCGAATATTGATCTATTGGAATCTGAAAATACTTTTACCGTGGTTACGGGTCATCAATTGAACCTGTTCACGGGTCCGCTATATTTTCTGTATAAGATTGTTTCAACTATAAATTTAACCAGGCAGCTAAAAGAGAAATATCCAGATAAGGATTTTGTCCCTGTTTACTGGATGGCTACCGAAGATCATGATTTTGAAGAAATTAATTTCTTTAATCTTAACGGTAAAAAGTTCAAATGGAATAATGCTGAAGATAGAGCAGGCAATACTGCAGTGGGTAAGCTTTCAACAGATGGTTTAGAGGAAGTGTTTAAATTATTTTCAGCAGAAATAGGAGGTGGTGAAAATGCAGATTATTTAAAATCACTATTTGAAAAAGGCTATTTGCAACATGATAATTTAACCGATGCCACCCGTTTTATCGCCAATGAGGTTTTCGGAAAGTATGGTTTGGTAATCCTCGCAGCAGGGGATGAGAATCTTAAAAAATACTTTGTTCCACAGATTAAAAATGAACTTTTAAAACAGGTTTCTTATTCCGAAACTTCAAGCACGGTAGAGAAAATTAATACTCTGAATTATAAACTTCAGGTAAATCCGCGGGAAATTAATCTGTTCTATCTTACTGATGAAATCCGGGAAAGGATCATCAAAAGAGAGAATAAATATTTTGTTCATGAAACTGAAATTTCCTGGACTGAAACGGAAATACTGGAGGAGGTGGAGAATCACCCTGAGCGATTTAGTCCTAACGTGATGATGCGGCCGCTGTATCAGGAAGTGATTCTGCCAAATCTCTGCTATATAGGTGGAGGAGGTGAATTGGCTTACTGGCTGGAATTGAAATCTTATTTTGAGGCTGAAAACATCACATTTCCCATGCTTTTACTTCGGAATTCGGCATTGCTGCAAACCTCAAAACAGAACGAGAAATGGAAGCGCTTGAATATTTCCATTCCTGAATTGTTT
>CAXGBX010000141.1:0-6188 GCA_964008195.1 uncultured Flavobacteriaceae bacterium | reverse complement strand
CTGTAACCGATTTTGATGGAATGTATTCTATTCGGGCCAATCAAGATGATGTTTTAATGTTCTCCTTTGTAGGATTCAAGAGTAAGGAAATACAGGTAGGAGATAAAAGTTCTATAGACGTTACTTTAGCAACTGATACCGATCAACTCGAAGAAGTTGTAGTTATAGGCTATGGTAAAATAAAGAAGAAAGATCTAACAGGATCTGTAGTGCAAGTAAAACCGGATGATTTTGAAAACCAAAATCCTCAAACTGTTCAGGATGTTTTACGGGGTGTACCTGGTTTAAAAGTTGGATATTCTGCAGATGCTAAAGGGGGAGGTTCCTTACAAGTTCGTGGACAAACATCAGTATATACCGGAGGAGGTCATAATTCACCATTAATTATTCTTGATGGGATGCAATTTTATGGAGAACTTTCAGAGATAAATCCTGATATAATAGAACAAATTGATGTTTTAAAAGATGCATCTGCTACTGCAGTTTATGGCTCTAAGGCTTCTGCCGGTGTGATTATTATCACTACTAAAAAAGGAAAAAGGGGTAAACCGGTAATAAATATTAACTCTGATATTTCAATCAATACAAAAAGTGCTTACAGGGATTTATATAGTCCAGAAGGATACATAAAATATAGAGAAGATTGGGAAACAGCAAAAACTTATGGTTTTAATGAAGAAACAGGTCAATACGAAGCGTATGTTAATAATAGACCAGGACAGGAAGGTTATTTTGCGAATCCTAATCAACTAAGTGGCTTTGGTATTACACAAGATGAATGGTTAGCTTATCAAGCGGCATCAGAAACTGAAGGTAGAAGTTTATATGAGGTTTGGGGACGTCGCTTAGGAATACAAGAAGGGCTACTACTTAATAATTTTATAGAAGGTAGAACTCATGATTGGTACGATAGTACATTTAGAACAGGTGTCAATAAAGATTTAAATGCTAGTTTGTCTGGAGCAAGTGATAAAGCAAATTATTATTTGTCCATGGGGTATTTAAGCGCAGAAGGAACAGTGAAAGGTAACGATTATTCAACTGTTCGTGCTAATATGAAAGTTAATGGTCAAATAACAGAATGGCTGGAAGTTGGTACAAATGTAAACTTTCAAGATCGTACAGATGGTGATATCACTGTAGGTACTGGTACTAATTATTGGGAATCAAATATGTTGAGAAATAGCCCTTTTTCTAATTTTAGAGACGAAAATGGAGATTATGAAAGACAACCAATGGGGGCTGATATTGGTGGTTATAACTACTATTACGACCGTCAATTCCAAGAATTAGAGAGAGGGGTTACAGTTTTAAATGCTATTTTTAATGCAAAAGTCACTTTACCTTTAGGAATTACTTATTCCTTTAATATTTCTCCTAGATACCAATTTTTTTATAATCGTTATTTCCAATCTTCAGAACATGCTGGCTGGAATGCAGCGGATATAGGAGTAGACAGAGATCACAGTAAAAATTTTGATTATAATTTGAATAACAATATTACTTGGGATTATTACTTTAATGAAAAACATCATATTATAGCGACATTTGTTCAGGAAGCTGAAGATCGAAGATATTGGTCTGATTATATCGATGCACGTAACATTCAGCCTTCTGATGCTTTAGGCTTTCATAATACTTCAAATGCTACTTTAGAAAACAGTAATTTTTCTACCACAGATACACATCAAACTGCTGATGCTTTAATGGGTAGAATATTTTATTCTTATGATGATCGTTATTTAATCACTGGTACTGTTCGAAGAGATGGATATTCTGCTTTTGGAGCTTCCAATCCATATGCGACCTTTCCTTCCGTTTCAGTAGCATGGAATTTTACCAACGAAGATTGGTTTAATTGGGATGCTATGACTACCGGTAAATTACGTCTTTCTTGGGGTAAAAATGGTAACAGATCTCTTGCAGATCCTTATGTTTCTTTGGCAAATTTGGGGTCTGGTACGGGAGCAACTATGGGATACATTGATTCTTCTGGAGAAATTGTAGATGTAAAATACTTGGGTATTGATAGGATGGCTAATCCTAATCTACGCTGGGAAAAAACAACCTCTACCAATATAGGTTTAGATTATGGTTTTTTTAATGAGCGCTTATACGGCTCTATCGATGTATATAATATGATCACTAATGATATGATCATGAGTCAACGATTACCAAGCTTTTCAGGTTTTGGCTCCATTACCACAAATTTAGGGGAAGTACAGAATAGAGGTTTCGAAATGAGTATAAATTCAGTTAACATTAAAAATAAAGATTTTGAATGGAGAACTAATTTTGTTCTTTCATATAATGAAAACCAAATAAATGAATTATATGGTGATATGGAAGATATTCTTGATGCTGAAGGAAATGTAATAGGAAGAAAAGAGGCAGATGATATTTCTAATGGTTGGTTTATTGGTCAGCCTATTTCAGCAATATGGAATTATGAAGTTACAGGTATTTGGCAAAAAGATGAGTGGGAAGAAGCTGCGAAGTATGGACAACGTCCGGGAGATCCAAAGGTAGCGAATCATTATACAGAAGACGATGCTGAGGATGGAACACCAGTTTATAATGATAATGATAAGGTTTTTTTAGGGCAAACTGCTCCACCTGTAAATTGGTCGCTGCGAAATACTTTTAGCTATAAAAACTGGGAGTTAGCTATAAATATGTATTCCTATATGGGACACAAATCACTAAATGGAAATTACATGAATAACTTTAATTCTGGGAGTTTATATACTTATAACTACAATCCATTTGTGAACCCATATTGGACATTGGATAATCCTACAAATGATTGGGCGCGTTTAGATGCAATAGCTCCTGCTGGAGCAAGTGCGGGTAAGCTTTATAACCGAAATTTCATTAGACTAGATCATATTTCAGCTGCATATACATTACCTCAAGAGCTAACTCAAAAATGGAATATACAGCGAGTAAAATTCTCAGCTTCAGTTAGAAATGTAGCAACTTGGGCTGCTGACTGGAAATATTTCGGAGATCCTGAAACAGGAGGATTAGCTACACGAATGTTTAACGTTGGTTTAAATTTAACCCTTTAAGAAAAACTAAGATGATAAAATATAGAAATAACAAACTTTCGAAGCTTATGACAATGGTTTTGGGAACCATCATTTTAGCTTCCTGCTCAGATGATTTTCTTGAACCAGATCCATTATCTTTTTATGAGCCAGAAACTACATTTTCAACAGAATCTGGTTTACAGGCTACGATAGCTATGGCTGATAGGTCATTAAGAGGCTTTTGGATTCATTATAGTGTAGCTTATAATAGTGTGCCAATAGGTACAGAATATGTATTCTCAGATATGGCAAAATATGGTAAAACAGATGCTAGCCCAACATCTGCAGATTATGCAAATACAATTGTTCCCACAGGAAGTTTTCAAGTTGGAACAAATGATGGTATATATCTTGGCTATTACTGGGAAGAAGGATATAATGGAATTAAATATGCAAATACTGTTTTAACTTATATCGATGAAGTAGAAGACTTAAGTGAAGAAGTGAAGAATAGGTATAAAGGACAGGCTTATTTTCATAGAGCTTACAGGTATCTTAATTTAGTTTATCAATTTGGAGATATCCCTTTGATCACGAAAATCTTGGAGGTTCCAAAACAAAACTATTACTCCACTAAGAAAGAAGAGATCATAGAAATGATAACTTCGGATATGGAAAAAGCTGTTGAATGGGTGCCAGAGCAATCAGATTTAAATTATTTGGGGCTAGTGAATAAAGCGGCCTGTAGGCAACTTCTGATTAAATGCTATTTAGCTTCAGGTCGCTTTGCTGAGGCTGAACAACAAGCAAATATTCTGATTAATGAATCTTCTTATGCATTAATGCAAAATTCTTTCGGAAGCTTTGACAAAGGAGGTAATCCTGAAACATGGGAAATAACAAGGAATGTTATTTGGGATCTACATAGACCAGAAAACAAAATAACTCCAACAAATACTGAGGCCATAATGGTTATGCCAAATGGAGGAGCACAGTCTTTTCTACAATTCAATATCATGCGTATTTTTGGTCCATTATGGAGTTCGGGAAATATTATTACGCCTACTGATGGAAAAAGAGGTGCAAATCGGTACTCTCTTAATAGTAACAATTATGATGCTGATTATGATTATACTAGGGCATATGGTAGAGGCATAGGAACTATAAGCGCATCCTATTATTCGCAAGAAACCATGTGGAATGTTAATGGTGTGTTGGATAATCAAGATCTTAGACATAATAGTGAGGTAGGAAATTGGGTTAATATGGAAGATTTTGAATATAGTGACCCATCATCTGCAGACTATAGGAATAATTTCAAATTATTCAATGATCAGGGAACTTTGCTAGCTAAAGATACTATTCGTGATTGGTTTGATTTTCCATTATACAAAATTTACTTACACGATGTCGTTAACGAAAGTAATCCTAATTCTAATGATTTTTTAGGGGCGACTACTGGAAGTACTGCTCATTGGTACCTTTATCGTTTAGCAGAAACTTATTTATTAAGGGCAGAAGCAAGATTTTATCAAGGCAATAATGCTGGTGCTACACAAGATGTAAACACGATTAGAGAACGAGCTAATGCTTCTCAATTGTATACAAATGTTACCATTGGAGATATTTGTGCAGAGAGAGGTAGAGAACTTTATTTAGAGGAATGGAGAAATGTGGAATTAACACGAATTTCGCACTGTTTAGCAATGAGTGGCATGCCAGATGAGTGGGGTAATACTTATAATACGGATACATGGGATCAACAATCTGGTACAGATGATACGGGAGGAAGTTATTGGTACCAGCGAATAGTTCATTACACACTTTATAATAAATATCCAGAGGGAATTGTGGTGCCGAATGGTACTAAGTATTATACTATGGATAAACGTAACGTATACTGGCCAATTCCCAATAGTGCGATAACAGCAAATACCAGAGGGCAATTAAGTCAGAATTTTGGTTATGATGGCTATGATCCTAATGTTAAAGTTTGGGATAGTTGGGAAAGCGCCGTGGAAGATGAGGATAATGTTAATTAATATGGAATATTGACAATATTCTTTAATAATTTACAGGGCTTATAGACAGAGAATGACAGGATTCAATCCTGTCATTCTCTGTTTTTAAATTAAAAGATCTGATATAGAATTATATGTCATATATGAATGATAAGAATATTATAAAAAGTCAATTAAAACCTCATAGAAATCTATAAAAAAAAGAAATATTGCTCAGCAAGCTCATTTCTAATAAATGTCAAAAACCACTTTTTTCTTGACTTCGTTTATAATCCTTTTGGTAGGCTGCTCATCAATAAGAACAAAGGATATAGAGGTAGAAAAACCTTGGAGACCCTACAAATACTCCAAGGTACGAAGCTCGCGTAAATCGTTATGTAGCCAGTCAATTATTTGCAGAATTTTATTTGAGATCAAATCGGCCTGAACTTGCTGAAGAGCAGGTAGACCTGATTATCAATAGCGGAAAATTTTCACTGGTTACGCAACGATATGGCGTAAAATCCAATGAACCTGGTGATCCATTTTCAGATATGTTTTTTAAAGGCAACCAGCGTAGATCCCAGGGAAATACAGAGGCTATCTGGGTATTGGAAAATGAAAATCCTGCTGAGGTACGAGGAGGATCTACAGGTTTTCCTCAGCAACGTCGTGTATGGGGAGCTGCCTATCATAATGTGAATGGTCTAGTACCCGCAGATTCTCTTGGTGGTCGTGGTTTATCACGTATTCGCCTTAATAATTGGGTACTTTACGATCTTTATGATGATGATGATATGCGTAATTCCAAATACAATATCAAAAGAAGGTTCTATTATAACAATCCAAATTTTGATTATAGTCAGGTAGATTTCAACTATCAGGATATGGTTCCTTATGAAACTATTGATACTTTGGGTAGAATTAATCCGTATTCACTGAAATGGGGCCATTTTGATCCTACAGATGTTTTTGGCTTCGGGATGTGGAAGGATTTTATACTTATGCGACTGGGAGAAACCTACTTGCTTAAAGCGGAAGCCCAGGTTATGCAAAACGATTTGGATGGTGCTGCCTCTACGATCAATATTCTAAGACCGTGCCAATGCACCTATGGTATCTGCTGGCGAAATGGATATTCATTTCATTTTGGATG
>CAXGBX010000140.1:0-6207 GCA_964008195.1 uncultured Flavobacteriaceae bacterium | reverse complement strand
TAACTTCTAACTTCTAACTTCTAACTTCTAACTTCTAACTTCTAACTTCTAACTTCTAACTTGCCTTCGACTGCGCTCAGGCTGACAGTATTGTAAATTCCGATCATTTAATATTGTTCATCATCAGAAGGAAATTCTCCGCTTTTCACATCATCTCTGTAATTCTGAAAAGCTTTGGTCATTTCTCCATGAAGATCGGCATAACGTCTTAGGAATCTGGGGTTGAATTCATGCGTCATTCCCAGCACATCGTGAACAACAAGAACCTGCCCGTCCACACCGTTACCGGCTCCAATTCCAATTACCGGAATCGTGATACTTTCAGCTACTTCTTTGGCAAGGTCTGCCGGTACTTTTTCAAGAACCAAAGCAAAACACCCCATTTTTTCGAGCATTTTAGCATCAGACTTTAATTTTTCTGCTTCCTGTTCTTCTTTGGCTCGTACCGTATAGGTACCGAATTTATAAATAGATTGTGGGGTGAGTCCCAGGTGACCCATTACCGGGATACCTGCATGAAGAATACGTTTAATACTTTCCTTAACTTCCTTACCACCTTCCAGTTTTACTGCATGTCCGCCACTTTCCTTCATAATCCTGATAGCAGATCTCAAAGCTTCTTTTGGATCACTTTGATAGCTTCCGAATGGAAGATCAACTACTACCAAAGATCTGGAGATTGCCCTAACCACACTTGTTGCGTGGTAGATCATCTGGTCCAGGGTGATTGGCAACGTAGTTTCATGTCCAGCCATTACGTTACTGGCAGAGTCGCCAACAAGGATTACATCGATGCCCGCTCCATCAACTATTTGCGCCATGGTAAAATCATAAGCAGTAAGCATGCTTATCTTTTCACCGTTAGACTTCATATCTACCAGAGATTTTACAGTGACACGCTTGTATTCCTTTTTTGCAATAGACATCTATTTGGATTTTAATTTGAGTAAAAGTAGTAAATTCGTTCACTACATTCAAAACTACTTCCTGATGAAAAAAATATTATATATCGCCATTTGTCTTTTCAGTGTAGCTGGATATTCTCAGTCTAAAGATTCTTTGAATTCCCCTAGGGAATTTGTACAGGATTTCTTTAAAGCTTTCCATGCCCAGGATACGGTTAAGCTGAAGAGTTTTGCGGCAGAGGGGATGAAACTTCAATCTGTTTCTTTGGATACAGAAGGGAATACTAAGATTACTTCTGAAGATTTTTCGCAATTCATAAAAAGTATTGCTTCAATTCCTGCTGATGCCAGTTTTGAAGAAAAATTACATGCATTCAGAATAGAGCAAAATGGTCTTCTGGCAACGGTAACAACTCCATATTCATTTTATTATAACGGAAATTTTTCCCATTGCGGAGTAAATAGTTTTCAGTTGGTGTGTTTTAGTGGAGAATGGAAAATTGTTTATTTAATAGATACACGTACCAAGGAAGATTGCAACTAAATATCTTTTACACATCTAAAGCCAGTATGTTGCAAGCCAGTATCTGGAGCAGAGCTCATTCTAGCTGAACTTCTGTAGCCAGTGCAATAGCTTTCACTACAAAGAAAAGAGCCACCGCGTATTACCTTTTGTTGCTCCATATTGACGAAATCTTTAAAATAACCATCGGTTCTTTGCTTGAGTTTTGAATACGCATCAGCGTGATAAGTATCAAGACACCATTCCCAGACATTTCCTGAGGTATCATATAAACCAAATGCATTAGGAGGAAAACTTTTTGCAGGAGCTTTTTCTTCGAAATTATCTTCTACCGTATTCTGTCTGGGAAAATCACCTTGATGGAAATTTACCATTCTTGTGGCTATTTCAAAATCATTTCCCCAGTGATAAATAAGAGTATCATTACCTGCACGATTGAAATACTCATATTCAGCCTCAGTAGGTAGCCGTTTTCCAGCCCATTTAGCATAAGCCATGGCATCGTACCAGGAAACCTGTGTGACTGGATAGTTATCTTTTCCATCTATATTGCTATCGGGTCCGGTAGGATTCTGCCAATTAGCTTTTTTTACGAATTTCCACCACCACTCAGGATTGTATGGATCAAAAACCAGGGCTCCGGGTTCATATTTTTTACCTTTAATTTCGAAAGATCGCTCGGCAGTGGTTACATAACCGGTTTCTTCTACAAAAGCCCTGAACTGAGCATTAGTAACTTCGGTTTTATCAACCCAGATTGGCTTGATCTTTTCCTTATGCCGCGGAAATTCGTTAGGCCTGGCCTGATTAGTATTTCCACCCATCATAAATTTTCCACCATTCAGTTTTAACATGCCTTCTGTAGAAGCAGAATCTTTCCTGGTCTCAAGGAACGAGATTTCCCTAAGATAATTTTCGTGATAATCTACTGTTGGTTTTTCCGGTTGCTGTTCAACCACCTGGATTGGTGAAGTTGTTTCATTATCCTTACAAGCATTGAAAAAGAAGATGATACCGGCGATGAAGATATAGACCTTAAAATTTGATGACATTTTATGGAAAATTAGTTCCAAATATAGCAATAAAAAAACCGGAAAATCAACATGCTGATCTTCCGGTTTGAGTATAAAATTTGAAAATTTTATGGTTTTAGCACCACTCTGAATCGAGCTTTATTATCCATCATTTTTTTGAAGGCTTCATCTACTTTATCTAACGGAAATTCCTCGATCATTGGTTTGGTTCCCGTCATAGCACTAAAATTCAAGGTATCTTCAGAATCTATAGCGGTTCCACTGGGCCAACCGGAGGCCGATTTTCTTCCCATTAGTAATTGCATAGGAGAAATTTCTATAGGTTCGCCCGTTGCGGCAACCATTAATAATTTTCCATCTATTCCCAGTCCATCTACTATGGCTGAAATAGCATCACTATGTGGGGCAGTAGCCAGAATTAGTTTAGCGCCTCCCAGTTTTTGCAATTCTTTAGCTCCATCCTGGTTAGCTGTATTAATAAAATGTTTGGCCCCAAGTTTTGTAGCAAGGTCTTCTTTATCATCGCTATGAGATACTGCTACTGTTCTCATGCCCATTTTTGAAGCATACTGAATTGCTAAATGACCCAAACCACCAATTCCTTGTACGGCAACAAGATCCCCAGCTCTAATTCCGGAATTTCTCAGGGCGTTAAAAACAGTAATTCCGGCACATAATAATGGTGCGGCATTTGCTGAAGAAAGTTCTTCAGGAATATTAGCGAGTGCCTCTTTTGGAGCCGTCATATACTCAGCATAACCGCCATTATAATGGATTCCACTTACTTTTCCATTTTCACAATTAATAAAATCTCCGCGTCTACAGGGATCACATTCAAAACAATGACCTCCGTGCCAGCCAACTCCAACGCGCTGACCTTTCTCCCAGTTTGAAACATTTTTGCCAACTTCTTCTATAATGCCTACAACTTCATGACCGGGAATGCGTGGATATTCCAAGCCTGGAAAACCACCTTCTTTTACAAAATTGTCGCTGTGACAAATTCCGCAGGCTTCAACTTTTATTAATACTTCATTTTCCGAAGGGCTTGGTTTATCTACATCTTTAATGATAAAATCTCCTCCTGCTTTTTCAATTACTGCTGCTTTCATTTTTTTGTTTTTTTCTGAAATCAAAAGTTACAAAATGAATGCTGAAAATAATGTAAACCTATGTTAAATGGGATAAAGTAAAGGGTAAAGCAGTTAATACTACCATGGAATTATTCATGCTGTGCATTAATATTGGCCAGATGAATCCTTTGTTTTCGAGTTTTATTTTTCCGAAGAAATATCCGGCAATGATTCGCGGAAATATCATAATGAATAATACGAGGTCTATTTGAAAACTTTCAACATAATTGAAAATATGTACTAACCCAAAAATGATGGCGCCACCAATCCATATTAGGAAATAATACCTGTGCAGCCAATAACAAACAATTCTGTAAAAGCTTGGAGAAATCAGTTCACCTAGAGCGTAATATATTAGGGCGATGACACCTAATACCAGTAAGTATTTTAAAGTCCAGTGCGCTTCTTCGGGAATGAGAACTATTCCGGTTATATATAAGATTGAACAAATAAAAATTTTTAAGCTGGTGGTGTTGGGTTTCAGAATACTTCTAAAAATACTTTCCTCTATAATTGGTGCAGCAACAACTGCGAGAAATACAAATTTTAACGGACTCTCTTTTAAAATTTCTAGAATTTCCATCTGTTCATATTTCTGAAGATCCAGATTGAAAATTGAATTATTTAGCAATTGAAGGACGAAGAAAAACAGAAAATAACACAGGATCATTAAACCAAAGTTCCTTAATAGATTCTTTAGCTTGAGTTGAAGATTGTTATCTCTTAATATGTTCAAATTTGAATACGGGGTTTAGCAATCACTTAAGCTTACCTTTACAGCAAGACCACCTTCAGAAGTTTCTTTATACTTCTTGTTCATATCCTTGGCGGTATCCCACATAGTTTCGATTACCTTATCTAGCGGAACTTTTGCTTTAGTGGCATCACTTTCCAGGGCAATTTCAGCAGCATTGATAGCTTTGATCGCTCCCATGGCATTCCTTTCTATACAAGGCACCTGCACCAGTCCCGCAATAGGATCACAGGTTAATCCAAGATGGTGTTCCATCGCAATTTCACTGGCCATTAAAACCTGTTCCGGGGTTCCACCGAGCAATTCAGTTAAACCTCCTGCCGCCATCGCAGAGGAAACACCAATTTCTGCCTGACAACCTCCCATAGCAGCAGATATCGTAGCACCTTTTTTGAAAAGGCTACCAATTTCGCCGGCTACGAGCATAAAGCGTTTCATATCTTCAAAAGTAGCTTTATGATTTTCAATGCACATATAATACATCATCACCGAGGGAACGGTGCCTGCACTTCCATTCGTTGGTGCAGTTACTACACGCCCTAAAGAGGCATTTACTTCATTTACGCTCAAAGCAAAACAGCTAACCCATTTCAGGATCTGACGAAATTTTACTTCTGTTTGTCTAATTGCCGGAATCCAGTCTTCTACATTCGTATAGGCAGTTTCTCCAATGAGTCGTTGGTGCATTTCAAAGGCGCGACGCTTCACATTGAGTCCGCCGGGAAGCGTACCTTCCGTATGACAGCCAATATACATTGACTCCAGCATGGTATCCCAGATTTGCTTAAAATTGGCATCGATTTCTTCATCGGTTCTTAGGGAGCGTTCATTCTCCAGAACGATTTCTGAAATTGGTCTGTTTTCAGCTTTACAATATTGAAGAAGTTCGGTTGCCTTTTCAATGGGAAAAGGAAACTCTTGAAAACTCTTCATTTTCTGGCTGGCATTTTTACGTTCCTTTTTAACTACAAATCCGCCACCAATCGAGTAAAAAGAGGAAGATGTTTTTTTGCCATTTAGAAGGGAAGTTCTAAACGTCATCCCATTAGGATGGAATTCAAGAAATTTTCTATTGAATTTAATATCTTCAACAAAACTGAAATTTATATCCCGTTCCCCATTCAGTAATAATTTACCGGAATCTTTAATTCTATCAATTTCAGATTCAATAATAGAAATATCCATAGTCACCGGGTCATGTCCCAGTAAACCAAGAACTGTAGCGATATCTGTAGCATGACCTTTTCCGGTAAGGCTTAAAGAACCATAAAGATCTACATGAATCTTTTCAATTTTATCAAAACGATCCTTTTTCTTTAGTTCGTCTATCCAACGCTGGGCAGCTCTCCAGGGACCTAAAGTATGTGAACTGGAAGGACCAACGCCAACTTTCAACATATCAAAAACGCTTATGCATTCAATTTTTCGCATTCAGAATAAAAATTTTGTATACAAATTTAGTGAATTGTGAATGCTGCCCATGAAAAATTGTGGAAATTATATTGATATTGTTTTGGTTGAAAAGGGACGAATGACAAGGTATTTAGGAAAAGTGACAACCTGTCAGAAGTTTTGTGCTGGCATAATGATTGACTTTATGTGATCGTAAAATTGATAAACTAACGTAAAAAACAAGTTATATAGTTATGAGTAAAGTAATTGGAATTGACTTGGGTACCACTAACTCCTGCGTTGCCGTAATGGAAGGTAGCGAACCAACGGTGATACCTAATGCTGAAGGAAAAAGAACCACACCATCTGTGATTGCATTCGTGGAAGGTGGTGAAATTAAAGTAGGTGATCCTGCGAAACGTCAGGCGGTAACAAACCCAACGAAAACTATTTCTTCTGTAAAGAG
>CAXGBX010000139.1:0-6226 GCA_964008195.1 uncultured Flavobacteriaceae bacterium | reverse complement strand
GCGGTACCATTATTTGTATTCCCATTGTGAATATTTTTGGGTTTTTAAATATGGCCAGGGAATTTCCCGATGGCAGGGACCTTAACCGTGTTTTCCCAGGTACTAAAAACGGCTCACTGGCCAGCAGATTTGCCTATCAATTTGTCAAGAAAATTCTACCTATCGCAGATTTTTGCCTGGATTTTCATACCGGAGGTGCTGCGAGGTTCAATGCACCACAAATCCGGGTTAAAAAAGGAGATGAACAGAGTATAAAATATGCACGTATATTCAATGCTCCATTCACGATACATTCTAAAACAATCACTAAATCATATAGGGAAACCTGTTCCAAACTGGGGATTCCTGTGCTTCTATTTGAAGGTGGGAAATCGCTGGACAGCAATAAAGATGTAGCAAAATATGGAGTTGAAGGAGCCATGAGAATTTTAAGCCACCTGGATATGCTCGCCCTTAAATTTGAATATCCAGATGTTAGAAAAGAAACAGTGCTTATTGAAAGTAGTTCCTGGTTAAGGGCAAAATACAGCGGACTCCTACACGTAAAAATTCCATGTGGCAAGCATGTGGAAAAAGGCGAGTATATCGCTACCATTACAGATCCTTATGGCAAATTCAGGCATAAGATAAAATCTAATAGCGAAGGTTACGTTATTAATGTAAATGAATCTCCCATCGTTTATCAGGGAGATGCTATTTTTCATATTTCCATGCAGCCGAAAACAGAGGACCATGCACAAGAATGACCTCAGAAAAAAATATAAAGAACTCAGGCTGAAACTGGATGATGATGAGATTGAAAAGTTAAGCCTTGAAATTGCAAATAAATCACTCGAATTACCCATTTGGGGTCATCGTTATTACCATATTTTTCTAAGTATTGCTGAACAAAAAGAAGTTGATACAGAATTTCTACTGCACATTCTTCAGGGGAAAGATAAGGAAGTGATTGTTCCACGATCTGATACTGAGACCGGTGAAATGCGCAATTTCCTACTTACAGATCAAACCCTGATTAAGAAAAATCGATGGAATATTCCTGAGCCTCAGGATGGAATTGAGATAAAATCAGAAATATTGCAAGTCGTTTTTATCCCTTTACTTGCGTTTGATAAAAAAGGAAACCGTGTAGGCTATGGGAAAGGGTTTTATGATCGCTTTTTAGCGAAATGCAATCCCGATATTGTGAAAGTTGGGCTTTCTTTTTATGAAGCTACAGAAGAAATAGAAAATGTATTTGACAGTGACGTTCCTTTAGATTACTGTGTAACACCGAATAAGCTTTATCATTTCCAGGAAAAATAATTTTTGTATTGATACAATTTAAACGTTAATTTTAGCATAACCAATTCACTTGAATGCTAACCGATCTACAGTTAAACAGCATACTGGAAGATTTTGATATTGCCTATTGGAAAATAAACCTGTTTTCCAAAGAAATATCCTGGTCTCAGCATTTTAATACTCTCGTAGGAAAACCTGAAATTGAAGAAGATAGATTTGAATTCTTCATCAATCATATTTTACATCCAGATTACCGCTACGACTTCAGAATTCATTTTGAAAAGCTGATCAAAGAAGATGAAGCTTTCAGTTTTGAAATAAAGCTGAAATTAGAAAACGGGAAATATCGCTGGTTTGAATGTAAAAATCAAAAAAGCAAAACGGCAAAAGAGTTCAGAGAAACTGCCGTATTGCTTTTTATAAATATTCATCAAAGTAAAAGGGACCAATACACGATTGAAGAAAATTTCTTTTACTATCGTGAAACTGCAGAAATGACCTCTACCGGTGGATGGTATGTAGATACGCTCAATAAGAATATCTACTGGGACGATGTTTCCAAAAAGATTATAGATTGCCCACGAGACTTTCAGCCTGCCTACGAAGATCGCATGAAATTTTATGCACAGGAGCATCACAACAGGATGCGAAATGCTTTTGATAAATGTGAGAATTTTGGAATTCCCTTTAAACTGGAATTGAAAATGGTATCATTTCAGAAAAGGGAATTCTGGGTTAGACTAACAGGAAAACCTGTTTACAATGACGATCAGGTAGTGATAGGTATTCGTGGAGTACTCCAGAACATTGATGAAAATAAGAGCAATGAACTCAATCTCCAGAATTCACTGGACATTATTGCCACACAAAACTCAAGACTTTTCAATTTTGCCCATATAGTATCCCATCATTTACGCTCCCATAGTAGCAACCTAAGCCTCATAGTAGAACTATTAAGGGAGTCTAAAACCGATAAGGATAAACTAGACCTTCTGGCAAATGTAGACGACGTTGCTGGAAACCTCGATTCTGCAATTTCACGGTTAAATGATATTGTGAGTATTCAGACTTCTCTAAGAAAAGAAAGGGTAAAAATTAAATTTGAAGAAGCGCTGGAGATCGTTCTGGCATCTATTTCTTCGCTCATTAATCGAGAAAATGCAAAAATCGTCGCTGAATTTCAAGATTTGAAAGAAATTCGCTATATCCCTGAGTATCTTGAAAGTATTTTACTAAATTTAATCACGAATGCAATCCGGTATAAACAACCGGGACGTAAACCAGTTATTTTTATTCAGACCTACATCGAGAACGATAAAGAGTTTTTAGAAGTTAGCGACAATGGGATGGGAATTGACCTCGACGAGTATGGTGATAAAATGTTTGGAATGTATAAAACATTTCACCAGAATAATCCCGAGGCAAAAGGAATTGGCTTGTTTATAACTAAAAACCAGGTAGAAGCCCTCGGGGGCACTATATCTGTAAGCAGTACCCTGGATATAGGGACAACATTTAAAATAAAATTCTAGATTCTATTTGTTATGGGGCAAAAAGTAGAGCTGGCGTGTATCATTGACGATGATAAGATATACGTGAATTTGGTAAAAAAGATCATTGAGATCAAAAAACTTTCTGAAAACCTTCTTATTTATAAGAATGGTAAGGAAGCATTGGATTATTTTAAACAAATCATGGAAACTGCCACTGATGAGGATAAATTACCAGATATCATATTTCTTGATCTTAATATGCCCGTCATGGATGGATGGGAGTTTCTAAATGAGTTCATCAAAATTAAAAACAACCTGCATAAAAAGATCACTTTATATGTAGTAAGTTCTTCGATAGATCCAAGGGACCTGGAAAGAGCAAAGTCTATTAACATGGTAACAGACTATCTTATAAAGCCTATTGAGTTGAAAAAATTTGAAAAGATCTTCGCAAGGACTGCCGCTTAATAAAGCACCATATTTTATTCTTCATTTTCCTTTGGAAATGCTTTCTTGTTAAATACAAGCAGCATAGCTACGCCTACACTTATAGCAGAATCTGCGATATTAAAGACCGGTTCAAAGAACGTAAAATATTCTCCGCCCCAAAATGGTATCCATTCAGGAAGATAGCCCTTCCACAGGGGGAAATACAGCATATCTACCACCTTCCCGTGAAATAAAGAACTGTAACCACCAGATTCAGGTAAAAAGCTCGCTACATGCCCATAACTGTCGTCAAATATAATTCCGTAGAAGACAGAATCTATAATATTTCCCAAAGCACCGGCAAAAATTAAAGCAATCGAGAATATCAGTATTCTTGAGCCACCCTTTCTTACTGCGTCCCATAACCAGTAACCTATACCTACAATCGCGGCCAGGCGAAAAAGCGTTAGTGCCAGCTTTCCGTATTCCCCAGGAATTTTCGTTCCCCAGGCCATTCCTTCATTTTCAACAAACAGAATACTAAACCAATCGAAAACCTCAATTTCTTCTCCAATGATGAAATTGGTTTTAATATATAATTTAGAGATCTGATCTATCAAAAGAATCAGTAAAATAAAGAATCCGGCTTTTTTAAGGGACATGAATATATTTTAATTGAAAACGGCTCAAAAATACTAATATTATTTAGTTTTTACGCACCATAATATCACCGTCTATACTGGTAAGCCGTATTGGATTTCGGCCCGGTATAAAATCTGGGATCTGGACATCTCCATTTCTGGAACTCGCTTCAATCAAGCCCGATGAGGTTTCCACTAAGATATTCCCGGAATAGGTGTTTATAACTGCCGCACCTTCAAAATTCTCTAACTTGCAATATCCCTGCTTTAAATCTGCAGAAATAGATTCGAAATCCCCGTTCGTTTCCAGTGATGCAATATTAGATGTGATAAAAATTTCCAATCCTTCAGGAATCCTTAATTCTATTTCCAGTGAGAAAACTTTATGTGCGCTTAGCTTATCGAAACCATTTACAAGTCTTTCAGGATACTTTGTCAAAATTTCCAGTTCAGTTCCCTTAATTCGGGTCTGCAGTTGAATTTCATTAAAATATTCTCCTTCTGAATGTGTCTTAATATTAATTTCTGAAGATGCAGAAGATGTTATTTTCAGAAGATATACTTCATCGGTATTTATACGAATGCTTTTAATGTTTTCAGCATCTATTAGCTCACGTGTATCTGTTTGCCCGAAAGACACCTGTGCAAACATCAGGATTAACAATTGGAGAATCGTCTTCTTCATTCTTCTGAAAACAAAAAAACGCCCAAAATCATCAGGAAAATGGACGTTTTGTAATTTAATTCTGAATTTCTAACGCTGCATATTCTTTGCTTCAATACTAAGAGTTGCATGCGGCACCAATAACAACCTTTCTTTGGCAATAAGTTTTCCAGTAACTCTGCAAATCCCATAAGTTTTATTCTCAATACGCATCAAAGCATTCTTAAGATCTCTAATAAATTTTTCCTGCCGTATCGCTAATTGAGAATTTGCCTCTTTACTCATAGTTTCACTTCCTTCTTCAAAAGCTTTGAAGGTTGGAGACGTATCGTCGGTCCCGTTGTTACCGTCATTTTTGTAAGCATTTTGATAATTCTCAAGTTGCTCCTGAGCTTTCTCAATCTTACTTTTAATCAGAGCTTTAAACTCTGCCAAATCAGCGTCGCTGTAACGTTCTTTTACTTCTGTAGACATGGCTTAATGTTTTTTAATAAACAATCTGGTGGTAATATCGTCAAACTCAACCTCAGCACCATCATTTACCACCTCTGCAAATTCGAGTGTTGCAGTTAATGTTTCGTTTTTAATATAACTTATATTATCGTTAACGGCATCCTCGACAATACCGTCCTTCTGTAGGGTTACATCAATCGTATCAGTCACTTCGTAGCCTGAATCCTTACGGAGGTTCTGGATCCTGTTTACCAACTCCCTGGCAACACCTTCCTTCTTCAACTCCGGACTAATACTAACGTCCAGGGCTACTGTTAAGTTACCACTGCTGGCAACTAACCATCCTTCAATATCTTGTGAGCTTATCTCAACTTCTTCTAAAGACAAATTAACCATTTTTTCGTTAATTTCTACTTCAATTTCACCCTCACTTTCAATTTTTGAAATATCCTCAGCGCTAAAATTATTTATCTTATTGACAATCAGTTTTATATCCTTACCAAATCTTGGACCAAGAACCCTGAAATTCGGTTTTATCTGTTTCACTAATAGTCCTGAAGCATCGTCAATAAGTTCAATCTCTTTGACGTTTACTTCAGATTTTATAAGATCTTCTACTGCAAGAATCTCTTGTTTCTGAGCTTCGTCAAGTACCGGAATCATTACCCTTTGCAACGGTTGGCGTACTTTGATCATCTCTTTTTTCCTTAAAGAAAGTACCAAAGATGAAATAGTCTGAGCTTTTTCCATCTTGTGTTCCAGGGATTTATCAACAAATTCTGGTTTATAAACCGGAAAATCAGCAATATGCACTGATTCTGCAGTATCTTTTCCTGTTGCAGTATTCAAATCTTTAAAAAGCCTGTCCATAAAAAATGGTGCAACTGGAGCTCCTAGTTTAGCGATGGTTTCCAAACATGTATAAAGGGTTTGATATGCTGAAATCTTATCCTGTTCATAATCTCCTTTCCAAAACCTTCTTCTGCTCAATCTTACAAACCAATTGCTCAAATTCTCCTGAACAAATTCTGAAATTGCTCTGGTTGCTTTGGTTGGTTCATAATCTGCGTAGAATTTATCTACTTTCTCAATGAGCGTATGCAGTTCTGAAAGGATCCATCTATCAATTTCAGGTCGTTTCTCTAAAGCTACATCTTCTTCAGCATAACTGAATTCATCAATATTTGCATAAAGGATAAAAAATGAATAAGTATTGTAAAGGGTTCCGAAGAATTTTCGTTGCACCTCTCCTATTCCTTCAA
>CAXGBX010000138.1:0-6249 GCA_964008195.1 uncultured Flavobacteriaceae bacterium | reverse complement strand
CCAGGGTTTATCACTTTGCCCAAAACCTCTTCGATCGTAAGCGATACACCTAAAACCCGCATCTACAATCTCGTTGATTTGATACTCCCACATACGATGACTAAGTGGCCAACCATGAATAAGGATTACAGGTTTTCCTTCACCGTAATCTTCATAAAAAAGATTAATATTCTTTCCTTTTTCTTCGCTTGTAGTTTCAATAAAACTCATAATCTTTATTTTTTATTGAAAATAGGAATATTTCAGCCTAACTTAAAATATCGAACCTACTTTAGGATGTAATTAACGGGAACAGCGCTAATTTTCAGAAGAATTTACATTATGTCGATACTACCTTTACCTTCACGAATTACTTCCGGTTGCTCTGTAGTGAGATCAATCACTGTGGAAGGAATATTATTTCCATAACCACCATCGATGACAATATCTACCAGATGATCCCATTTTTCTCTGATCAATTCGGGATCTGTTCCATATTCCAGGACTTCATCTTCATCTCTAATGGATGTTGAAACGATAGGATTGCCTAAGCCTTTTACAATTGCTTTACAGATATTATTATCAGGAATCCGGATACCCACCGTCTTCTTTTTCTTAAAGACATTGGGAAGATTATTCCCACCGGGAAGAATAAAAGTATAAGGCCCGGGTAATGATCTTTTTAAAATTTTAAAAGTCGAGGTATCTATTTGCTTAACATAATCTGAAAGATTGCTCAAATCTTCGCAAACAAAGGAAAAATTCGCCTTCTCTAATTTTACATTTTTGATTTTCGCAATCTTTTCCAGGGCTGCAGTATTTGTGATATCGCAACCCAAACCATAGATAGTATCGGTTGGATAAATTATAAGCCCTCCTTTTCGAAGGACTTCTACTACTTTATTGATATGTTTTGGTGCGGGGTTCTCATCATAAATACGAAGTAATTCGGCCATAATTTTATTTTTAGATCTTACCTATAAGGTATAAATTAATCAGTTATTGTAAGCCGGAAAGTTCTAATGTGCTCTCTCAACTTCGCTTTCAAGCTTCAATACTTTACTACCATCTTCCTGTTCAATATACAAAGCTTTATTACCTTCTTCTCCTTCCCGGGTTACTTCATTTCCGGAAATCTTTTTAGTAACCTTTTTCGTATAGGTTTTAGTAACTTTTCCCGTTGCGGTTCCGTTACCCCATTCCCATTTTACATTACTACCTTCTTTTATCATTTTTTTATTTTCAAGATAAAACTTTTTAGATCTAAAAAATAATTAAGGAATGTATTCAAATCAGATTTAAATGATTTTTAACAATAACTGATTATTTACCTTAGAAAAACAAATCTTTTAAGGTAGAATTGAGAACAAAAAAAAGAGACCATTAAAAATGGCCTCTTAAAAACTTTGTTTTTGTTTGATTTTGATCTTCAAACAATAGTAGGGTTATATTTAAAGAACAATGCTAATATATGTAAAATTTACATTTCTACAAATATCTGATTATGAAAGTATCTTCAGTTTCGCAAAACGTAAGAGAAGTTTTTTAATTCCGCCTTCATCAAAATCTATTTCTGCTTTTTTATCCTGGCCTACTCCTTCCAGTTTTAAAACCTTTCCTCTTCCAAAACGCAAATGTTCTACTTCATTACCTTCGGAAAGGCTAATGGTATTTCTGGCTTTTTCAGGTTCCGGGGCGGCAGGTCTCAATTTTCGAAGTTTTCTAAGTTGTTCTTCAGATGGTTTATGCGCAGGTGGCGGAGTTCCACTTTTCGGCTTATTCTGTCTTAACTTGCTTTTATCAACCTCATCCCCAAAAATATCAGTATCTATTAATGGTTTATACTTATAATCATCCTGGGGCACCATTAAGTCCAGGTATTGATCATCTATTTCTTCAATAAATCGACTTGGCTCTGCATCCACCAGTTTCCCCCAACGATAGCGTGATAATGTATAGGTAAGGTAAGCCTGTTTTTCTGCTCTGGTAATTGCCACATAGAAAAGCCTGCGTTCTTCTTCCAGTTCACTACGCGTATTCATACTCATGGCTGAAGGAAATAGATCCTCTTCCATTCCAACGATATACACATAAGGAAATTCCAGGCCTTTTGCCAGATGTATTGTCATCAAAGCAACACGATCATCATCTCCTGTATCGTTATCAAGGTCGGTAGCCAGGGCAACATCTTCCAGAAATTCAGAAAGTGAGCCTGTAGCATCAGCAAGTTCTTTCTGACCTTCTACGAAATCCCTCATCCCGTTGAGAAGTTCTTCGATATTCTCAATTCTGGCGATGCCTTCCGGAGTTCCGTCTTTCTTTAGTTCCTGAACCAAACCTGTTTTCTTAGTAACCGTTTCAGCAATTTGGAAAGCATCGCTCGTCTCATTCATGATCGCAAAACTGCGGATCATATTCACGAAATTCTCCAGTTTTGTCTGAGTTCCACGATTGATCTTAAGATCAAGTTTTTCCAGATTCTGAATAACTTCAAAAATGGAGCGATTATGTTGATTAGCAGCAATTGCCAACCTGTCCATCGTTGTTTGCCCTATTCCGCGGGAAGGATAATTGATCACTCTTTTTAAGGCTTCTTCATCTTTAGGATTCAGTATTAATCTTAAATATGCCAATACATCCTTGATCTCTTTTCTTTGGTAAAATGAAAGTCCGCCGTAAATCCTATACGGAATATCTTTTTTACGCAAAGCGTCCTCCATCGCCCTACTCTGGGCATTCGTTCTATAAAGAATTGCAAAATCACCATTATCCATCTGATTTTGCATCTTATTCTCAAAAATAGAACTGGCTACATACCTTCCTTCTTCACCATCAGTAAGTAATCTGTTCACAACTATTTTTGGACCATCTTCATTCGCCGTCCAGACTATTTTATCCAGTTTGGTTTTATTCTTATCAATAATAGAATTCGCAGCCTCAACAATATTTTTAGAAGAACGATAATTCTGCTCCAGCCTGTACATCTGTACATTTTCGTAATCTTTCTGAAAGTTTAAAATGTTATTGATGTTCGCGCCACGAAAAGCGTAAATACTTTGCGCATCATCGCCCACCACACATATATTCTGAAATTTATCTGATAATGCTCTAACGATCAAATACTGGGAGTGATTGGTATCCTGGTACTCATCCACCAGAATGTATTTAAACCTGCTTTGATATTTATGAAGTACTTCCGGAAACCGATTCAGTAGCTCATTGGTTTTCAGAAGAAGATCGTCAAAGTCCATCGCACCTGCTTTAAAACACCTGTCTACATAAGCTTTGTATATTTCACCCAAACGGGGCTTTTTAGACATGGCATCAGCTTCCTGAAGTTCAGGATTCTGAAAATAAGCTTTAACGGTAATAAGACTGTTTTTATACGAGGAAATTCGGTTATAAACCTGTTTATATTTATAAACATCTTTATCCAGCCTCATCTCCTTAATGATCGCCCTGATCACACTGTGGGAATCCTGGGTATCGTAGATGGTGAAATTGGACGGATATCCCAATTTATCAGCTTCAAATCTCAAAATTTTGGCAAAAACCGAATGGAAAGTTCCCATCCAGAGATTTTTTGCCTCACTACTTCCAACGATTTTAGAAATACGCTGTTTCATTTCCCTCGCTGCCTTATTCGTAAAAGTGAGTGATAGAATATTGAATGCATCTACTCCCTGATTCATCAAATATGCGATCCTGTAGGTAAGCACACGGGTTTTACCGGAACCTGCTCCGGCAATTACGATCATGGGTCCATCTTTTTGCAGCACCGGAGCCCTCTGTGCATCATTCAATTCAGCTAAATAAGCTTCCAAATTTTCTCCGTTTTTAAAAGCTGAAAGGTAACCAAAATGCTCAAAAAAGGAAACCCGGGGGCATGCCTTTTTTAAACAATTAGCGTTATTGGCAGTTACAAGCTGTTAGAATTTAATATCTTTAAAATCCTAAATTCAAACTTCAGAATATTTTCATGAAAAAGACATTTTTTTCCCTCCTTCTTCTGATCTCTACTATTTGTAATTCTCAGGAACCGGAACCTGGCAAAGTCATTCCTGAATATGGTAAAACTTATACAATTGAATCCCCGGAATTTATAACGGATACTTCTTCAGTTCTAAAAGTAGTTTTTGATGTAGATCGAAGCTTCGATGCGACAAAACCCAATGCACTCATAGAGACCGCTGCAAGATTTTTAAATATGCATGAAAAAGCGGGTGTAGATCCTGAAAATATGAAAATTGCGTTGGTACTTCATGGTAAATCTGTAAATGATGTTTTATTAGATGAAGAGTATATAAGCAAGAATCCGGAATCCTCAAAGAATCCAAATTTACCATTGATTGAGGCACTTTCTAAACAGGGTGTGGAAATTATTCTTTGCGGACAGAGTGCAACTCATTATCAGGTTTCCAGAGAAGATGCCAGTGAACATGTGAAATTTGCATTATCTGCAATGACAGCACTGGTTCAACTACAAAACAATGCTTATCAACTAATCAAATTTTAATTTATGAATCATAAAATTTACCTTCTTTTCTTCGGAATTTTATGTGCGTGTTACGCCCAGGCCCAGGAAATGATCCCTTCCGAAGAATTTAAAAATATTGAAGACAAAGTAATCGAATGGCGCAGGGATTTTCACGAACATCCTGAACTCTCCAACCGGGAATTTGAAACCGCTGAAAAGATTGCAAAACATCTTAACTCGTTAGGAATTGAAACTACTACCGGAGTTGCCAAAACCGGGGTCATAGGAGTTTTGAAAGGAGCTAACCCAGGAAAAACGCTGGCACTAAGGGCAGATATAGATGCGCTGCCAGTCACCGAAAATAATGATTTGCCTTTTAAATCTGAAGTTACTACTGAATTTCTAGGTACTAAAACCGGAGTAATGCATGCCTGCGGGCATGATACCCATACTGCTATTCTTATGGGAGTTGCTGAAATCCTTTCCAATCACAAGGATAAAATAAACGGAACTATAAAATTTATTTTTCAACCTGCGGAAGAAGGTCCGCCACCCGGGGAAGAAGGTGGTGCCTCTCTAATGATCAAAGAAGGTGCGTTGAAAAATCCTGATGTAGATGCTATTTTCGGTTTACATATTAATGCGGCTACACCCGTGGGAACCATCAGGTACAAACCTGAAGGTACTATGGCCGCCGTGGAAAGGTTTGTGATTAATGTCAAAGGCAAACAGGCACACGGTTCTGCTCCATGGAGCGGAGTGGACCCTATACTGATTTCAGCAAAAATCATCGACGGACTTCAAACCATCATCAGCCGTAATGCTGAACTTACAGAATCTGCTTCTGTCATTACTGTAGGAAAAATTTCCAGTGGCGTTAGGTTTAATATTATTCCTGAAACCGCGGAAATGATAGGAACCGTAAGAACTTTAGATCCAGGAAGCAAGGAATTAATACTTAAAAGAATGCGTGAAATGGTACCGGCTATTGCTAAAGTTTATGGTGGCGAGGCCAGTATAGAAATCCAGAATAATACGGCAATCACCTATAATGATCCTTACTTAACTAATCAAATGTTACCAAGTCTTAAAGTGGTGGCCGGAGATGAAAACGTGAATTTAATGAAAGCAACCACGGGTGGTGAAGATTTTTCATTCTTCCAGGAAGAAGTCCCTGGCTTCTATTTTTTCTTAGGCGGAATGCCCGTAAATGCAGAACCTACAAGGCACCATACCCCAGATTTTTATATTGACGAAAGCGGAATGTTATTGGGTGTAAAAGCAATGACCCGATTAAGTTTAGATTATCTAAATAAAGCCTAATGACTGATATTCTGGAAAATATTCCCTGGTGGGGATGGCTTTTGATTTTTTTGCTACTGGTAGCAATTTCAGATATATTTTTCAACAAAAAGCATACTATTAGGCATAATTTCCCGGTGGTGGGACATTTGCGGTATTTTCTGGAAAGTATAGGTCCTGAAATAAGACAATACCTCGTAGCTAATAATAGAGAAGAACTGCCTTTTAACCGGAGGGAAAGGAGCTGGATCTATGCTTCTGCCAAAAACATGAACAATTATGAAGGTTTTGGAACCGACCAGGATATCTTTTCCACCCATTATATTTTCATCAATAATGCGATGCTTCCCTACAAACTTCCGGAAGATCATCCCAATAGAAAAAATTCGGGATTAATCCCCTGCGCTAAAGTAATGGGCGGCTGGAATAAACGGAAGAGACCCTACCGGCCTGCATCGGTGATCAATGTTTCTGCAATGAGTTTTGGCTCA
>CAXGBX010000137.1:0-6276 GCA_964008195.1 uncultured Flavobacteriaceae bacterium | reverse complement strand
CATCAAATATAGATTTAAAATCTAAACAGATTGATAGTATTATTAATACCGCAAGTTCTATGATGGATGGTGTGCTTAATTCTTTTCCTATAGATCCAGATATGGTCTATACTGCAGGAATGGGTGAAGGAGCGCAGGTAAGTTCAGCACTTCCTTTAATTTATAAACAGATGGCCGGGGTGATGGCCATTGGTAATTCGTTTGTAAACCCTGAATATTTGGATAAAAAAAATCCTTACATGTTTATAGGTATCGCCGGTAATAAAGATTATATGGTTTATGAGATGGAGAGTTACCTCAAATTTTATGATGATTTAGATTTTAGTACGGAAGCATATTATTTCGACGGAAAAGAAAACGAATGGCCTGTTCCTGCCGTAATTGCAAATGCGATGACGGGATTCACTTTGGAAGCCATTAAAAACGGAAAAAGGGAAAATAATCAGGATTTTATACAGGAATTGTATGAAGAAGAAATTGCATATACTGAGACTTTAAGGAGAACCCGGAATTATTTAGCTGCTTTTGAAAAACTGGATGAAATGGAAGAGAAATATGAGGATTTCGGTTTTGAAGATGATATTAGTGATAGGATGAAAGCGCTAAGAAAGACTGACGGATTTAAATCCCAAAGAAGAGACTTTAAGGCTGCCACTTCTTTCGAAAAACAACAGCAGGCAGAATATGAATATTTACTCATAGATGATATGATGACGCTAAATTTTCAAAATATTGGATGGTGGGCATATCAGGTAGATGAACTTGAAAAACTTAAAGAGAATTCTGATAATGCTAAAGCTAATATGGCTTCTCGACTCCTGGGGTACCTGGATTTTGTGACTAAAAAAGAATATAACAACATTATAGGTTCTAGAGCTTCAATAGATTTAAAAATATTTATCAGCGTATTAAGAACAGCTATTAGCAAAGAAGACCCGGAAGCCTACTTGAAAATTATTTCTCTTGCAGCACTTGATGGCGATTCTGAAACTGCCTTGCTTTATCTGGAAGATTTGCTGAAAACTGGGTATTCAGATATAGACTCACTTTATAATATTGATGGCGCTTTAGGTCTTCAGTTTTCTCCTGAATATAATAAAATTGTAAGAGAGTATCTTGGTAAGTCAAAATTTTTCAATGAAGAAGAAAGAGATTAACTCAATTCTTTTTTAAGTAATCGGTTCAAAATGATTAATAGAATGCATGCAATGATAGCTAAACTTAGCATTGTATACCAGGTAAATTCAAACCCGAAATTGTCTATTAGCTGCATCCCGGAGGTATGGCCAAATATGTGGCTAACCGAAAACGCGATACTATAGAGCGCCATATAAGATCCTCTTTTCTTTCCATCACTCCTATTGAGGGCAAAACTATTAGAAAATGGAAATGCAATCATTTCGCCAATGGTAAGTAAAACCATTCCCAAAATTAGGATTCCCATCCAATTGGTTAGGTTGATCACTAGAAAACTCAAACCTGAAAGTAACGTTCCAAAAATTATATAGGTGATTGCAGAATGCTTTCTGTTTTCCAGAAATTTTATAAGTGGCATTTCAAAAAGGAATATAACTAAGCCATTAAGACCCAATAAAAGACCTATTTCAAATTCTGAAAGACTATGATGATTTGCATAATATAGTGGCATCGTAGAAAAATATTGTATAAAGATGAGCCCAAAAATCATCATAGCCAGGATAAAGACCAGATAAAGCCTGTCGCTAATAGCATTTTTGGCCTGGATAACAATATCTTCTACTTCTTCTTTAACCCGTTTCGGGTGTAAAAGTTTTAGTAATAGAATCCCGGCAACCAGGCAGGTAAGTCCGTCTATCCAAAAAAGCCCACTATAACCGGCGGTAGCAATGATAATTCCGCCAACAGCCGGTCCTGCTGAAAATCCAAGATTTATAGCAAGTCTTATTAAAGTAACAGATCTTGTTCTGTTTTCCTGCTTACTATAAGCGCTTATGGCTACAAAAACTGCCGGCCGGAAGATATCTGCCACGGCCATTACCAGGTAAACACCAATACATATGGACCAGAAAGAAGATGGGAACTGGAGTAAAACAAATAATATTGAGGATAGTAGGAGGCTTAAAACCATGGTCCTGTAATGGCCAATTTTATCTGTTAGTTTACCCCCAAGCCAGGAGCCGGTGACAGATCCCAAACCAAAAAAGGCCAGGATCCAGCTTACTTCTTCCAGACTAAAACCCCTGCTTTTAGTAAGGTAAAGGGATAAAAATGGAATCACCATAGTGCCTGCTCTGTTAATCAGAGTAATTAGGGACAAAAGCCAGATTTCCTTTCTTAATCCTCCAAAAGATTCAAAGTATGATCTAAATAGTTTTTGCATGGATGCTAATATGCCTTCAAAATTAAATTAAATTTTAGCGGGTTTAATTATTAATTTTGAAGGACAGAAGAATAGTGGCATGTATCAAACCAGATTTTTAAGTCTTTTTCTTTTTTTCTTTTTATTAAGCCTGAATGTGCTTATAGCTCAGAAGACTGAACTAATTGCAAGTGCAAAGAAATTTCAGCAGGTATTAAATGAAGAATATGCGAATCCTGAAGAAACTCCATTAGAGAAAAAGGATCTGAAGGAATTTCAAGGACTTGATTTTTTTGAAATTGATCCAGACTATATTGTAAAAGCAGAATTTGTTAGAACTCCTTTGGAATCTCCTTTTGCGATGAGAACCAGTGCTGGTGAAATGCCAGTTTATGTGAAATATGGTGAATTGTATTTTGAATTGATGGATATGGATTTCAAGCTTAGTTTGTATCAAAATCAGGAATTGATACAAGATCCGGAATATTTTGATTACCTGTTCATTCCGTTTACAGATCTCACCAATGGCAAAAGTACTTATGGTGGAGGGAGATATATAGGCTTTCGAATCCCGGAAACTAAAGAAGTGATTTTAGATTTCAACAAAGCATATAATCCTTATTGTGCCTACAACGGCAAATATTCCTGTCCCATCCCCCCAGCGGAAAACGATTTAAAAATAGAGATATTTGCCGGTGTAAAGGCATTTAAAAATCCTTGACTAGAATGCATAAATTGCCGCCAGTACAAAAGACGATAGATTATCTGTAGTTTCAAGATCCTGATCTAAGAATACATCCTCAGAAATACTATCAAGTCTTAGTTCTGGCTTTATAATCAAGCCACCCACAGCATAACTACCTGTTAATGTAAAGTCAATAGCCCTTACGTCTGCACCATAAACAGGACCGCCATCCTCAAGTTCCTTAAAGTATTCAGCCCTCAGACCAATATCAAAACTATCAGACACCGAAAATTGAGGATAAAGTGCTGCGCCGTAGAATCCAACTCCTTCTGTATCCTGATAAGTTGTATTGAATCCTAAATAAAAAGTTTCTGTAAGATCCCAGCCGGTGGTGAGATCAATCTGAAATAATGCATCGTCTGAGAGTGATTGTTCTCCGTAAATGAGATTTAAAAAAGCACTTCCATACACATTTGAATAGCCGAGCTGGGCACCGTAACTATACTTTCCTATTGGGTTAAATTCAGTATAATCTGTAGGGTTCATAACTGCCAGCATTCCGGTCCAGTTATCATCAAAACTAAAATCGGCTTTTAATCCTGTATGAGAAAATGGGCCATAAGAAAACATATACGATGTTGAATAGTTAAAATTAGCAGCCGGAGAAATTACTTCATATCCTAGAAAAGTATTCCAGTTACCCAGAGTAAACTTTAAAGCATCGTTGACTTTATAGTATGCATATAACTGATTTACGATATTTGTAGAGGGTTCTGAAAGGAAGACTGCATCTTCTCCTCTTGGACCAAAAACAAGGTCGGCTACAAAGCCCACTTTGTCTCCTTCGTAACCAAGGATCACATTTGCCATTCCAATGGCAAACCCGGGGTCATTGGCAAATGAAGAAGCCGGAGCTGCAGGTGTAAGGGATATTTCATCCCCACCAATAATTTCGGTAGATTTATTCAATCCATTGAAATTAGTCCGAAAATAGGCATCAATGCTTCCACTTATTGTAAAATCTGGTGTAGTTTCTTCTTCCTGAGCAAAAGTTGTAGAAGTTGTGAATACCATTAATAGTAAAAAAAGAAATTTCACTAATTTTGAAGGCGTAATTACTTTCATAATAAAATTGATTGATAATTTGATTTGACTTATAGTTTACTGACTAGGTTGATCTTATATCGATCACGAGTTTTTAAGTGGTTACGTTATGCGGAGCGTTTGGAGGAACGCTCCGTTTTTATTTAACCGGTTTGCATTTTTAGTGTTGTTTTAGACCAAAATCAGGATAGGCATCCATACCATGTTCGTGTATATCAAGACCCTCAATTTCTTCTTTGGAGGAAACACGTATACCAATGGTAACTTTCAGGATGTAAAAAATAAGGAATGATCCAATAATGCAAATTGCGGCATAGCAGGCGACTCCAATAAGCTGAGTAAGAAACTGATCAAAACCGGCAAGGTTTCCGAAGATACCTACAGCAAGTGTTCCCCAAATGCCGCAGATTAAATGAACAGCAACTGCACCCACCGGGTCATCAAGTCTTATTCTATCTATTAGTGCAACTCCAAGAACTATAATCACTCCTGCAACGGCACCAATAAGAATAGCATCTGTAGGTGACATTTGATCGGCACCTGCGGTTATACCAACCAGCCCACCCAATATCCCATTCAGGAACATGGTAATATCATAGTTTTTGTAAAGGGCAGTAGAGAAGATAAATGATGCGACCCCTCCAGCTGCAGCAGCCAAACAGGTGGTTACGAGCGTTAATGAGGTTAATTCCGGATCTGCTGAAAGTACGGAGCCACCATTAAAGCCAAACCATCCTAACCATAATATAATCACACCGGTAGTTGCAAAAGGCATATTATGCCCGGGAAAGGCACCTATTTTACCATCTTTGAATTTGCCAATCCTGGCACCTAAAAGCCAAATAGCTACCAGTGCTGCCCATCCCCCAACAGAGTGAACCAGGGTTGAGCCTGCAAAATCATAGAATCCCATTTCATCTAAGAAACCACCTCCCCATTTCCAGGAGCCCGCTATTGGATAAATAATTCCCACATAAAGTATTACAAAAATCATAAAGCTGTTGAGTTTAATTCTTTCAGCAACAGCTCCAGATACTATTGTTGCTGCAGTAGCTGCAAACATTCCCTGGAATAGAAAATCTGTCCAGTAAGTATATCCTTCGCTATAGGCCAGGTCCAGACTTCCATCTAAAAGTGGGCTGCTTAGTCCGAAGCCTGCAAAGCCTATAAAACCATTAAATTCTCCCGGATACATAAGGTTAAAGCCTAAAAGGCAATAGAGGAGGAGCCCCATGGTAATAATAAAAAGGTTTTTAAATAATATATTGATCGTATTCTTTTGTCTTGTTAAACCTATTTCCAATAATGCGAAGCCGAGGTGCATAAAAAACACCAGACCGGTACAAATCATCATCCATACGTTATTTACTGTTAATAGTCCTTCCATAATTTGCTAGTAGTTATTTTTCTTTAATAAGTTATTTTAGGGAATCCCCGCCTTTTTCTTTGGTTCTAATACGGTAGGCTTCTTCTACAGGGAGAATAAAGATCTTGCCGTCTCCAACCTTACCGGTATGTGCAGCTTTGAGAAGGGTGTCTACGGTTCTTTCTACAAAGGAATCTGTAACAACAATAGATAGGAATCTTCTCTGGATATCTGCGGTGCTATAGCTAACACCACGATAAACATGACCTTCTTTTTCGTTACCTACTCCTGTAACATCCCAGTAACTAAAAAAAGTTACCCCTATAGCGTGAAGGGCTTCTTTGGTTTCATCGAATTCAGATTTTCGAATGATTGCTTCGATTTTTTTCATAATTAGATATTAATAATTAGTTAAATATATGACTTCAAATAAAAAAACCCCTAATTAATTAGGGGTAGTATTTAATTTTTATAGTATAAAAAATAAACACCCCTAAAAATTTAGGGGTGTTTATTTTAAATGGATAATATTTATGAAATTAATATTGCGATTTGATGCTTAAAAAAGCTTTGAGATATAAATTCCGACCAGGACAGCTAAAATTCCTAAAATCATACTTCCAAAAAAGTAAATACAAAAGCTTAAATAATCTCCAGACTTAATTAGAGAATAATTTTCAAAAGAGAATGTAGAAAATGTGGTAAAACCTCCGCAAAACCCCACACCTAGCATCAGGCTCAATGGACTGTTAAGCGCGTTAGATTTAATTGCCCAGCCCAGAA
>CAXGBX010000136.1:0-6294 GCA_964008195.1 uncultured Flavobacteriaceae bacterium | reverse complement strand
AAGAGACCCCGAAACAAGTTCAGGGTGACGATTGAATAATATTGAACTTTAGGAATCAATTCGGAATAATCACTAAAACACCAATTTGTCCAAAAAAATTTCTTATCTACTTACCGGAAGTATTGTTGCCGGCTTAATACTTTTGTATTTCGTGTATCCTCCATTTCAATGTTTCATTAATGAAACCTGGCAGATTTTATGGAGCGAGGATGAGACTAAAATTAGGAATCATTTTAAAAGTTTTGGGTTCTGGGGGCCTATCGCGATCATCATTGTAATGATCCTACAAATATTTCTTGTCGTCTTCCCTTCCTGGCTGCCCATGATCGTAGCGGTTTTAGCATATGGCTTCTGGGGTGGGGCGCTGATATCCATTATAGGTGTATTCTGTGCTTCCTCTATCGCTTTTTATATGGGAAAATGGTTGGGGGAAGACCATCTGGAACAGGTAATGGGGAAATCTAAAAACAAAAAAGTAGAACGCTGGATTTCAGACTATGGTTTCTGGACGATCGCGATCTTCAGGATTTCACCGTTTCTTTCTAATGACGCCATTAGTATTATCGCGGGTATGCTGAGTATGAAATACCGGAAATTTATTTTTGCGACACTTACAGGTATTATTCCCTTATCCTTTGCAATTGCTTATTGTGCGCAGGATATAGATAAATTGAAAAATGGCTTGTATTGGATTGGTGGTGCCGGAATTGTAATTTATGGGATTTATGTTTTTATAGATTACAGAAAAGACAACAAGTAAAATTTTAGCTGGCAGGGAAACTTTTTCTTAATTTCTGAATATCTTCTTCGGAATAACCCTTCAACGGAGCCATAGTTCCCCGGGCGTTGGGTGCCTTAATGATCAGGTTATTGGTAGCGACGGTTAGATTTGTCAATTTTTGAATTTTGTACGAATGAGTTTTTCCCATACTGGGTTTATATATTATAGATTCTTCATCCCACTCTATATACTCCCCATTATTCCCTCGATTTTGGTAGGCCTGGTAAAGATATAAAGCAGCGATTATAAAATACCCGATGCACATTATGATGTTAAAATAATTCTTATTAACATCCCAGTCATGCGATAAAAAATAAAATAAAGCCAGTATCAGCCAGAAACCACCAAAAAGTGAATAATAATTTTTTCTGAAGAAACTCAAATCTTTGCTAATCCTGGTCATAGATTTTGATTCATCATAGAAAAATTAGTACTTAAAGATGATTTCATGAACTCAATATCAGTTTCAGCATACTCTTTCAATTCCACCATGACACCATTGGCAGCACCAGATTTTATGGTAAGGTGATTATTGGAGAAAATAAGGTCATCTACTTTGTGCCATGAGTAAGTAAGCTTTCCGTTCATTAAGTCTTTTACCACGATCTCATTATCGTCCCACTTTATATATTCAGCCCTGGAATTTCTTTGAGCAAATCCTACAACAATTCCGGCAATCCCCACTAACATATATGGAACCGAACTTAGAGATTTTTCATCAAAAAGAAGTACTGCTCCGGTTAGGAAATAAATCCCACCAAGAAAGTATGGGACATTTTTCCTAAAAAAGTGCTGTGGCTTTTCAATTTTATTCATAAAAGAAACGGGATAAAAAATCCTCTTCTAAAATAATAAAAAAACTGAATTGACAGGAGTTCTAAACAGTCTTGATCTTTAATTCCTTACGCTTAGGTTTTTCTATAGCCACATTTAAAGGTTCTCCATAAAGATCAAAATCTGCGGCATCGGTGATCTTAACCTCATAATAATCTCCGGTTTTTAGATAAATAGAAGTAGCATTGATCAGCACTTCATTATCTACATCTGGTGAATCAAACTCGGTTCGACCTATAAAGTAATTTCCTTCTTTACGATCTATCACCACTTTGAAAACTTCTCCGATTTTCTGCTGATTCAGTTCCCATGAGATCTGCGACTGAATTTCCATAATTTCATTGGCACGCTCCTGTTTTATTTCCTGCGGTACATTGTCTTCAAGATTATAAGCATGTGTATTTTCTTCATGAGAATAAGTAAAACAACCAAGACGTTCAAAACGCATCTCCTGTACCCATTCTTTTAATTCCTGAAAATGCGCTTCGGTTTCCCCGGGATAACCAACAATAAGGGTAGTTCTAATGGCCATTTCTGGAACCGTCTTTCTAAATTCCTTCAGAAGTTTGGTTGTTTTTTCATGTGTTGTGCCACGACGCATTGATTTCAGAAGATCATCTGAAATATGTTGCAGTGGAATATCCAGATAATTGCAAACCTTAGGCTCACGCTTCATTACTTCCAGCACATCCATCGGGAAACCTGTAGGGAATGCATAATGTAAGCGTATCCATTCAATACCTTCCACTTTTACAAGGTTTTCAAGCAATTCAGCCAGATTACGTTTTTTATAAAGATCAAGACCATAATAGGTAAGATCCTGAGCGATCAGTATCAATTCCTTGACTCCATTGGCAGCAAGCTTTTCAGCTTCTGTAACAAGATTTTCTATGGGAGTAGATTTATGACCACCACGCATTAAAGGAATTGCACAAAACGAACAGGGACGGTCGCAACCTTCAGCAATTTTTAGATATGCGTAATTTTTAGGGGTTGTAGTCAAACGTTCCCCAATAAGTTCATGCTTATAATCGGCTTCCAGTGCCTTCAGAAGTCCGGGAAGTTCTGTAGTTCCAAAATACTGGTCTACATCCGGGATTTCCTTCTGTAAATCTGGTTTATAACGTTCACTCAAACATCCGGTCACAAAAACTTTATCTACATCTCCCTGCTGTTTCTTTTCAACGAATTCCAGAATGGTATTAACCGACTGTTCTTTCGCGTTATCAATGAAACCACAGGTATTAATCACAACGATGTTCCCTTCATCTTCATGAACCACATCCTTATCATTCGCCTTTAATTGTCCCATCAAAACCTCTGAGTCGTAAACATTCTTGCTACAACCAAGGGTTACTACATTGATCCTGTTCTTTTTTAATGACTTCGTCCTCATAAACATGCGCTTTTTAGCTTTAATAGCTTCCGAAGAAATTATCAAAGCGGGTGCAAAGATACAATCTAAAATTAGATATACCTGAGAGTCTTTACTTTGAAGAAATTAAGAAAAATTTTCGTGGAGTTGCAGCATCCATTCTCTTTCATAATACCTAACCAGGCTTATTAATATCACTCCGGCAATTACATAGGCCCAATGATAAGAGTTTCTTTTTACCATAAAAGCTCCAACAATTGCAAAGACAAGATATGGCAGGGAAAGGATTAAATTTGGAATTAGCCAGGCGTCTCCGAATACTGCGATAATCTTCATGATCACGTAGAACACGCTATAGAAGAAAATGATCTTCGAAATAAGGACAAGATATCTTTGAGAATTATTACTCATTATAGTTTTCAGGAGTTTTTCTTCTTTTTGATTTTTTTTCAAATATGTAAGCATACTGAAGCAATTCTTCTTCAGTAAAAGGTTTTCCGATAAAAGTTAAACCTTTAGGCTGATTTGCATTCGTATAGCCCATGGGAACGGTGATAGCCGGATATTTTGCTACCGCGGAGTAACCAGCATGATAATTATTAATTGACAGGACCGCATCGAGATTATGCTCACTCATAGGCTTTTCAAAGAAACGTCTCCCGTTAGTTTTTAACGTATCTTTTATCGCTGAAAATTCCTCTTCTGATGCAGAATCTTCGATAATCCCTAAGAATAAAGCCTGCCCGTAAGGTGCTCTGCTCAATGTATCCAGATTGTTATAATCAACCACATCCTGTACGTTCTTATATTCAACATCACCTCCGTAGTTTTTTAAATATGCCGGAAGATCTTTTTTCATGTCCAGGTTAAGAAGTCGAAGAAAATTTGGGAGATCTATATCTTCCGCTTCAAATTCTACAATTTCTGCACCAGCCTTTTCAAGATCTTTGATCGCTCTTATATAAAGCGAATCCTCCTTTAAAGTTTTGATCACACCAAAACGTTTTCCTTTAAAATCGGCATCTTCCAGGTTTTTGTAATACGTCTTATTTTGCTTACCGGCATTTTTTGAAGCAGGATCGGCATTATCCACGCCTGTCATGGCGTCCATAAGAATGGCATTATCTATAACAGATTTTGTAATGGGTCCTGGAGTATCAAGCGTACTTGAAATTGGAACAATTCCGCCCCTACTTAAAACCCCTATTGTAGGCTTTAATCCCACAACCGAATTGGAACTTGCCGGAGACAGGATAGAGCCAGAAGTTTCAGATCCCACTGCAACCGGAGCGAAATTTGCAGCTACCGCTACTCCACTTCCCGAACTTGATCCACCTGTATCATGAACTTTTCTGCCATATGGGTTTAAGGTTTGCCCACCTACAGTAGAAAAACCATTCGGGCAGCCCTCACAAAAGAAATTGGCCCATTCACTTAAGTTGGCTTTCCCAAGAATCAAAGCCCCGTTATCCTTTAATTGCTTTACTATAAAAGCATCTTTGGTATTATTTTTTTGAAGGGCATGAGAACCTGCTGTGGTAGGCATTCCCAAAGTGTTAATATTATCTTTTAAAAGCACCGGAATGCCAAAAATAGGATGATTATTGGTGTTTTTTCGTTGCTTATCTTTTTCTCTGGCCTCTTTGATTAAATCAGGATTTAAAGAAATTATGGAATTCAGAGAAAATTCATTTTCACGGTCATATTCCTTAATTCTACTAAGGTAGAATAAGGCCACTTCTTCATAAGTCAGCTTTTCTTCTTCGATTGCCTGTTGAATCTCCGGAATTGATTTTTCGAACACCAGCGCTTTTACCTCTTCATAAACCTCTGTAGAGAATTCAGAAAGTTCTGCTTCAAAAGGTTTCCATAAACTATCATTATCAATAAACTTAGAGTCTACCTGTTTATATTCAATTTCTTCAACATTTATTGAATCTTTCTGAACCTGCTGACTTTTTACATTATTTTCAGCTCTATCATTTTTACAACCAATAATAGCAATCGTGGTAAGGAGAAATAAGAATTTTTTCATTGAGAAGAAATTAAAATAGAAAAAGTGTTATTGAAAATAGCGATTGAGTTGTTGTTCTATTATTTGAAGAAAGAATCTACGAATTCATATTTATTGAAAACCTGCAGATCTTCAATTCCTTCACCTACACCTATATATTTTACAGGAATTTTGAACTGGTCACTAATACCAATTACAACTCCACCCTTGGCCGTTCCGTCAAGTTTGGTTACTGCCAGTGAAGTGACCTCTGTAGCCGCTGTAAATTGCTTGGCCTGCTCAAAAGCATTCTGACCGGTTGAACCGTCCAGCACTAATAGAACTTCATGAGGAGCATCTGCGATGGTCTTTTGCATTACACGTTTCACTTTACTAAGCTCGTTCATCAAATTGACTTTGTTATGGAGTCTTCCGGCAGTATCAATTAAAACTACATCAGCATCCATTTTAACCGCGCTCTGCACTGTATCAAAAGCAACAGACGCAGGATCACTTCCCATTTTCTGCTTAATAATAGGAACTCCAGTTCTATCCGCCCAGATTTGAAGCTGGTCTATAGCCGCTGCCCTGAAGGTATCAGCAGCTCCAAGAACCACTTTATGACCTTTGCTTTTTAATTGATGAGCGAGTTTCCCAATGGTCGTGGTTTTTCCAACACCATTGACTCCCACCACCATGATCACATAAGGTTTTTTACCTGATGGAATTTGAATTTCAGATCCTTCCCCGGTATTCGTCTCAGAAAGTAATGCGGCAATCTCTTCGCGAAGTATTTTATTAAGTTCATCTGTACCAAGGTATTTATCCCGGGCAACTCTTTCTTCAATTCTATTAATGATCTTCACTGTGGTAGCAACGCCTACATCGCTACTTACAAGCACATCTTCCAGATCATCAAGAACTTCTTCATCTACTTTAGACTTTCCGGCAACCGCCTTACTCATCTTATCAAAGAAATTGGTTTTAGATTTTTCCAATCCCTTATCTAGATTTTCCTTTTTCTCTTTATTAAAAATCTTTTTAAATAAACTCATTTTTTCTGGCTGGTTTTAATGAATTCGAAAAGGAAAAACCCTCTCGAAAACGGCAATAAATATACATAAAAAGCAAAAGCCGTCCAGAATAAATCCAGGACGGCTTTTAAAGATTATTTAAAATCGTTTGTGAACGATCCTTACTTTTTCAAAAAGTCGTTTACGTCTTCCGGAGCCATGATTTGTTCTACAAAAGTGTAAGCACCGGTTTTCTCAGATTTAACCATTTTTATTGCTTTGGTTAATCTTTTAGATC